>JAFAYN010000544.1 GCA_019240375.1 Gemmatimonadota bacterium | reverse complement strand
GGGCGTGAGGGTCAGCATCGACCTCAACTACCGCCCCGCGCTCTGGACCGGCCGCGACCCGCGCCCGGTGATGCGCCCGCTGGTGGCCGCCTGCGACGTGGTGATCGGCAACCCCGGCGCGGTGGAAGCGATGCTCGGGGTGGAGCGAGGGCGCGGGGAGGGGATCGAGGTACTGCGCGCCATCGCCGAGCGGCTGGGGAGCGAGCTGGGCTCCCGCACGGTCGCGCTCACCCGGCGCGAGATCATCTCCGCCAGCGAGCACGGGTGGAGTGCCATGCTGCACGACCGCGCCACCGGCGAGTCGCACGTCAGCCGGCGCTACCAGGTGCGCCTGGCCGACCGGGTGGGGGGCGGCGACAGCTTCGCGGCGGCGCTGATCCACGCCACGCTCGACGGGCGGGACGCGAAGGCCGCGCTGGAGTTCGCGGTGGCCGCCAGCGCGCTCAAGCTCACCATCCCCGGCGACTTCAACCGCGTCACGCAGGACGAGGTCGACCGTCTCCTCCACAGCAACGCCTGAGTCACATGGCCATCCCGCACCCCGGAACCGAGTCGGTCGCGCCCGATCCCAACCTCGCTTCCAGCGCGGGCGCCTCCGCGGCCGCGGAGGCGGTGGCCCTGGTGGAGGATCCCCCCCGGTTCGGCTACCGGTGGACGATCTGCGCGCTCCTCTTCTTCGCCACCACCATCAACTACGTCGACCGCCAGGTGCTGGGGATCCTGGCGCCGACGCTGTCCAAGGACCTGGGCTGGACCGAGTCGGCGTACGGCGACATCGTCTCCTGGTTCAGCTTCGCCTACGCCCTGGGCTTCCTGGGGATGGGGCGGCTGCTCGACCGGTTCGGGGTGCGGCGCGGCTTCGCCGGGGCGATCGTGGCGTGGAGCCTCGCCGCCATGGCGCACGCCTTCGCGCGGACGGCCACCGGCTTCTCGGTCGCGCGCGCCGCGCTGGGGCTGGGCGAGTCGGGGAACTTCCCCGGCGCCATCAAGGCGACGGCGGAGTGGTTCCCCAAGAAGGAGCGCGCCTTCGCGACCGGGATCTTCAACGCGGGGAGCAACATCGGCGCGATCGTCACCCCGCTGACGGTGCCGTGGATCGCGCTGCACTGGGGGTGGCGCGAGGCTTTCGTCGCCACCGGCGCGCTGGGCTTCATCTGGCTCGCCTTCTGGCTCTGGCTCTACCGCGAGCCGGAGAACCACCCGAAGGTTTCTGCCGCCGAGCTGGCGTACATCCGCAGCGACCCGCGGGAGCGCACCGAGCCGGTGGCGTGGCGGAGGCTGCTGGTGCACCGCCAGACCTGGGCGTTCGTGCTGGGGAAGTTCCTCACCGACCCGATCTGGTGGTTCTATCTGTACTGGCTCCCCAAGTTCCTGGACGCGCGCTTCGGGGTGAAGCTGGCCGCAGTGGCGCTCCCGCTGATCGTGATCTACCTGGTGGCGGACGTCGGCTCGGTGTTCGGCGGGTGGCTGTCGAGCAACCTGATCCGCCGCGGCTGGACGGTGAACGCGAGCCGCAAGACCACCATGCTGATCGCGGCGCTCCTCATCGTCCCCACCATGTTCGCGCCGCGGGCGGGGAGCCTGTGGACGGCGGTGGCGATCGTCAGCGTGGCGGCGGCGGCGCACCAGTGGTGGTCGGCCAACATCTTCACCACCGCCAGCGACATGTTCCCGCGCCGCGCCGTGGCCTCGGTGGTGGGGCTCGGCGGCTTCGCCGGCGCCATGGGCGGGGTGCTCTTCCAGCGCGCGACGGGGCGCATCCTGGAATCCACCGGGAACAACTACGCCCTCATCTTCACCGTGTGCGGGCTGGCGTACGTCACCGCGCTGCTGGTGATGCACCTGCTGGCGCCCCGCATGGAGCCGGCGCGGCTGGACGGGCACGCCGCCTGAACGGCGCGCCCCGACCGGAATTCCGCCCAACCCGTGAAAGGGCGGGGCGTTGCGCGGGAGTGGCGGGGGCGATACATTGCCGCGTAAATTTTGTTTCAATGTGGACCAAAATCCACCGAGTGGCCCCGCGCCACCCCTGCCATCCAACCCCGCGGTACCGTATGGCACCACTCCCTGGTATGGTCGAGCACGCGGTCGGAAGCCCCCGTCCTCCCCTGTGTGCTGAAAATGTTCCGAATCGCAACAAAAGCGTGGTCGTCCGTCGGCCCTCGCGGCTGAGCTGTCCCGTTTCCTGCTCCACTCCATCCCTACCCCAGGAGAGTCCAAGATGAGTTGGACGAGAGTCCTCGTACTCCTCGCCGCCCTGCTGCTGCCCGCCCACGTGGCGCTGGCCCAGGCCGGTACGGGAACCGTCACGGGCACCGTGCTCGACGCGCAGTCCCGCCCCGTGGCCGACGCCGCCGTCTCGGTGGTCGGCACGCAGCGCGGCGCGGTCACCTCGGCGGACGGCCGGTTCAGCATCGCGGGCATCCCCGCGGGGAGTCGCACCCTGCGGGTGAGCAAGCCCGGGTTCGCCCCGAGCGAGCAGGCGGTCACCGTCGCCGCGGGGACGCCCGCCACCGTCACCGTCCGGCTCACGGCGCAGGCGGTCGCGCTGGAAGGGATCGTGGCCGTGGGCTACGGGACGCAGAGCCGGCGCAACGTCACCGGCTCGGTCTCCACGGTCGACCTGGCCGCGCTCGACCAGGCGCCGGTCGCCTCGGTGGACCAGCTCCTCCAGGGCACCTCGCCGGGCGTGCAGGTGACCACCGCCTCCAGCGAGCCGGGCGGCGCCCTGTCCATCCGCATCCGCGGCACCTCGTCCATCACCGGCAACTCCGAGCCGCTGTACGTGATCGACGGGTTCCCGATCGAGAACGACATCGAGGGCTCGTCGGTGGGGAACGGCGGGCGCAGCCGCACCACCCCGTCCAACCCGCTGGTCACGCTCAACCCGAGCGACATCGAGTCGATCAGCGTGCTCAAGGACGCCTCCGCGACTGCCATCTACGGCGCGCGCGGTGCCAACGGCGTGGTGATCATCACCACCCGGCAGGGGCGCGGGACCAAGCCGCAGTTCAGCTTCGACTACTACACCGGCGCGCAGCAGGTGGCGAAGCGGTACGACCTGCTCAACGCGCAGGAGTACATGGACTACGCCAACACCTTCGCGCAGAACTCCAGCACGCCGTACACCCCGTTCCCCGACGCCGTCCGGCAGCAGATCGTCGCCGCGGGGATCGACACCGATTGGCAGGACCAGGTCTTCCGCACCGCCGGGATCCGCAACCTGCAGCTTTCCGTGCGCGGGGCCACCAGCACCTCCTCGCCCACGCGCTACGCCCTGTCCGGCGGCTACTTCGACCAGGACGGGATCGTGGTCGGCTCCGGGCTGCGCCGCTACTCCGCGCGCCTGAACCTGAACCAGGCCATCGGCCGCCGCGTCGAGATGGGCGGCTCCTTCTCGGCCAGCCAGGCGCGCAGCAAGTCCGTCCCCACCGCCGGGCAGCAGAACGCCAACGCCGGCGCGGTGAGCGCGGCACTCCAGTACGTGCCGATCCTCCCGGTGCGCCGCGCCGACGGGACGTACTCGTACATCAACACCGACCTGAACGCCTTCAACACGCTCCTCGACGCGCCGCAGACGCCGAACCCGGTGTCGCTGACCAACGAGGTGCGCGACAGCCTGAGCGACACCCGCCTCCTCGGCAACCTGTTCGGGCAGGCCACGCTGTTCGAGGGGCTGCAGCTGCGCGTCAGCCTGGGGACGGACTACGCCAACCGCGGGCGCTTCACCTACTACCCGCGCACCACCCTGCGCGGCGAGCAGGCCAACGGCGAGGCGATCCGCGCCGGCTCCACCACCGCCTCGTGGCTGAACGAGAACACGCTGACCTACCAGCGCGCCTTCGGCGACAACGACTTCACGCTGCTGGGCGGCTACACCCGCCAGAGCACGACGTCGGACGGCGAGTCGATGAGCAACACCAACTTCGTGAGCGACATCACGGGGTACTTCGACATCGGCGCCGGGACGCAGGAGGGCGGGCCGAGCGTGTCTTCCCGCCGCACCACGCAGACGCTGGAGTCGTGGCTGAGCCGCCTGAACTACTCGCTGCTCGACCGCTACCTCTTCACCTTCACCTACCGCGCCGACGGCTCGTCGCGCTTCGCGGCCGGGAAGAAGTGGGGCTCGTTCCCGTCGGCGGCGGTGGCGTGGCGCGCCTCGGAGGAGCCCTTCCTGCGTGACGTCGGGAGCATCGACGAGCTGAAGTTCCGCGCCTCCTACGGCCTGGTCGGCAACCCGTCGATCCGCCCGTACCAGTCGCTCTCGCGCCTCAACGACCAGGGGTACAGCTTCGGCGGCACTCCGTACGCGGGGTACTACACCACCGCCGTCGGCAACCCGAACCTGACGTGGGAGACCACGCGCCAGCTCGACCTGGGCGTCGACTTCGGCTTCTGGGACCGCTTCAACCTGACCGCCGACTACTACCGGAAGCGCACCACCGACCTGCTCCTGCAGATCAGCCTTCCGTTCGAGACCGGCTTCGAGAGCGCCCTCGCCAACCGCGGCTCGGTGCAGAACACCGGCTTCGAGGTCGGCCTGGACACGCGCGTCCTCAAGCCCGAGTCCAAGGGCGCCTTCGCCTGGCGGGCGAACGTCAACTTCGCCCGGAACAAGAACCGGGTGCTGAGCCTGGGCGGTCCGGAGCGGATCTTCGCCGACCTGATCACCACCGACTACAACCTGCCCGGGACGCTGATCCAGGTGGGGAAGCCGATCGGCGTGTTCTACGGCTTCAAGAGCGACGGCGTGATCCGCGACTCCGCGCAGGCGGCGACGATCACCTGGAAGAACTTCAACGGCCAGAGCTTCAAGCCGGGCGACATGAAGGTGCTCGACCTGGACAACGACGGGATCATCACCCTCAACGACCGGACCGACATCGGCGACCCGACCCCGGACTTCACCGTCGGGCTCACCAACACCTTCAGCTGGCGCACCCTGGAGCTGAGCGGGCTGCTGCAGGGCTCGTACGGCTCGCGGATCCTGAACGTCAACCGCATCCGCACCGAGAGCTCGCCCCGCGTGAACGTCTCGCGCGAGCGGTACGTCGACGCCTGGTCGCCCACCAACCTGGACGCCAAGTACCCGCGCATCGGGGAGAACCCGAACCAGGTGGGGACGAACAACTTCACGGACAACCTGCTGGAGGACGGCTCGTACCTGCGCCTCCGCACGCTGACGCTCACCTACGGGCTGCCGAGCGCGATGCTGCAGCGGTACCGCTTCAGCGGGGCCCGGGTGTACGTGACGGGGACCAACCTGTTCACCATCACCAACTACTCGGGCTTCGACCCGGACGTGAGCAGCCA
>JAFAYN010000415.1 GCA_019240375.1 Gemmatimonadota bacterium | reverse complement strand
CGGTCCCGGTCACGGTGGGGAGCGCAGGGGGCGGCCGCACCGGGACCGGGCTCCCGTGGGAGAGGAAGACCCGGACGACCCCGACCACCACCGTGAGCCCCAGCATCCCCACGAACAGGTAGGTCGGCACCATGAACAGGACGCCCGACTCACGGATCCCCCGCAGGTTGGCGAGGGTGAGCAGGGCGAGCAGCGCCAGGCAGAGCGGCAGGGTGTACGGCTGCAGCGCGGGGACGGCGGAGATGATGGCCCCCACCCCGGCGGAGATCGCCACCGCGACGTTGAGGATGTAGTCGAGCGCGAGGGCGCTGGCGGCGAGGAGCCCCGGCTTCGCCCCCAGGTTCTGCGACGCCACCGAGTACGACCCGCCGCCGTCGGGGTACGCCGCGATCGTCTGCCGGTACGAGAAGTAGACGATCACCAGCAGCCCGATGACGACGGCGCTCAGCGGCACGATGTAGCGCGGGGCCAGCATCCCGAGCGGGAGGAGCACGGTGAGCGCGGCCTCCGGCCCGTACGAGGCGGAAGCGAGCGCGTCGAGCCCCAGCACCGGGATCCCCGCGAGGGGGCCGATCTTCTGCGCCTCGTGCTCGTCGGAGCGGAGGGCCTTTCCCAGCAGCAGACTGCGCAGGTTCACAGGTCGTTCGCGAAACAGTGGTGTCGGTTGCCGGGCACCTGCGCCCGCCGGTTCTTCCCGCGTCGAGGTGCAGCAGAGTAGCAGGATGCCTGCCAACGGGGGAGAAGCGTCCGCCCCCTGTCCGGAAACGGTGCGACCCGGCGGGAAGCCCGCCGGGTCGCACCGTTTCCGCTCGTGGAAGGGCGCGGCCTACATCGCCGAGTCGATCCCCGAGGTGTCGAAGCGCGCGGTGGAGCGCGTCGTGGCGGAGCCGGCCGCCGTCGAGCCCGTCGTGGTCTCACGGCTCCCCTCGCCTCGCGACCCCGAGCCGCCGCCGAAGGAGTCGAAGGCGCCGCTCCCCTGGAGCTGCCGCACGCCGAAGCCGATGGCCGCCAGCGCCAGCCCGCTCGCCAGCAGCGTCCCGAGCCCCATCCCGCCGCCGTCCTCCTCCAGGTAGTCGCCCGTCGGGGTGCGGTGGGTGAACAGCTCCACCATGGCGTCGTTGAACTTCGGGATGTCCTTGGGGTCGCGGCTGGAGATCCAGTTCCCGTCGTGCACCACCGCCGCGTCCTTCCAAATCCCGCCGGCGTTGAGGACGTCGTCCCGGATCCCCGGCCACGAGGTCAGCCGGCGGCCGTGCACCAGCCCCGCCGAGATCAGCGTCCACGGGCCGTGGCAGATCACCGCGATCGGCTTCCCTGCGTGGTCGATCTCCCGCACGAAGTCGAGCACGCTCTCGCTCTGGCGCAGGAAGTCGGGGTTGAAGTGCCCGCCGGGGAGGAGGAGGGCGTCGTAGTCGTTGGGGTTCGCGGTGAAGATGGTCCGGTCCACGTCGATCTTCTTCCCCGGGACCATCGCGTTCATCGCCTGGATGGAGCCGGGCCGGAGCGAGATGATCTCCACCTCGGCGCCCTGGTCCTTCAGCTCCTCCACCGGCTTGGTCAGCTCCACCTGCTCCACTCCGTCCGCGGCCAGTACCGCCACGCGGACTCCCTGCAGCTTGTGCTTCGCCATTGTATCCTCCTTGTACTCCACGGGTTGCGTCGTTCTCCCGGTCCCGCCGGGCCCCGGGCGGGGGGAGAACCGCGGGTGCAAGGATCGTGCGATGCCCGCGCGCGGCTACTCCGGCGCGGTCACCGCGACGATGACGCCGAAGTCGCTGTCACGGTCCCGGCGCCCCAGTTCGGGGAGGTACATCTTCGACACGAACCCGTCGAGGTAGAGGGCGTTCGCGCACCCCAGGGCGTCGCGGAAGAGCAGGGCGAAGTCGTGGAAGCTCACCGGCTCGTCGGAGATGGCGAAGACGACCCTGTGCGAGTCGATCACACCGACCCCGCTCCTCACCACCCGGTTCGCCGAACCGGGCTGGAAGGCCCGGTGAACCGCGCCGTCGATGACGAGGAGCGGCCCAGACTGGGTCGCGAACTCGACGTTCCGGGGCTTGACCCGGGCGAACACCTCCGAAGGCAGGATCCCCGCCCTGCCGGCGCCGACGTAGAACACGCCGTTCGGCCTGAGATAGAAGTTGCCGGTTCCGCTCCCCAGCTCCAGGGGCCGCAGCTCGCGCCCGCGCTCCACGTACAGGCCGACCGGCTGGTACGCGGGCGAGAACATCCCGGCGTTGGTGGCGAAGAGGAGCCGCCGCCCGTCCCGGGCCAGACCGCCGGCCAGCCGCTCGAACGAGCCGTAGCGGTTCCCGTTTCCATCCTTCCAGAACATCCGGACAGGAGTCCGACGGAGGTCCACCGTGTAGGTGTCGAAGGTGTGCCCCCGGAAGGTGATCCGGCGCGCCGTGGCCCCGGTCGGGACTCCTCCCGCACCGGTGGGCGCGGCGTTCAGCCGTGAGAGCTGCCATATCCCCAGTCCGACCAGTACCAGGACGGCACAACGCACGAGCCAGCGGGCCGGTGCCCTCATGGGATCACCCGGCGCGGCGGGGCTGGCGTGTGCCCACGAAGATCTGGGTGAAGTACCAGACTCCCCGCGGCGACCGCGCCACCCCGATCCCGGTCAGGTCGTACGCCCCCACGATGTTCTGCAGGTGCCCGGGGCTCCCCAGCCACCCGCTCACCGCCACCTCCACCGCGCTCTCCGCGGGGTAGCTGCTCTCGTGCACGTTCTCGGCGATGCTCCGCTGGTCCACCCCCGCGGCTCCCACCGCCTGCGACCGCTGGTCGAAGCCCTGATGCCCGAACGGCACCCGGCCGGCAGCCATGTCCTCGCTGTGACGCCGGGCGATGGCCGCCACCGCATCGTTGTAGGCCAGCGGCGGGAGCCCGCGGGAGGCGCGGTAGCGGTTGATCCGCTCGTGCGTCTGCCGCTCCATCTCCGTGATGCTCGCCGGCGCCTGCACCGGGGTGGAGGCGGGAGCGGAGCGCGCGACCGGCCATGGGGTGTCGGACCGCGCCGGTACCAAGGGCGCCGCAGCGCAGGCGGCGAGGGACAGGAGCAGGAAGGGCGCGAGTCGGGGTTTCATGGGCACCTCCGGGTCTGAGGTCGGCGGGGTGTGGACCCCGGGCGGAAACCGCACGACCCGGGCCGGAAAACGTTCCCCTTGACAGTTTAGTGGAAGCGACGCACCTTCTCCACTAAGACCTTTAGTGGAAAGGAGGCTCCACGTGGCGGACGAGATCGAGGTGCGGCAGGGGACGCTCGACATGCTGGTGCTCAAGGCGCTCACCTGGGGCCCGATGCACGGGTACTCGGTGCTCGCGTGGCTGCGGCAGACCACGGAGAGCGAGCTGCGGATCGAGGACGCGGCGCTCTACCCGGCGCTGCACCGGATGGAGGCGCGCGGGCTGATCGAGTCGGAGTGGGGGCTCTCGGAAAACAACCGGCGGGCCAAGTACTACCGCCTGACCGTCGATGGGAGGCGGGCGCTCCGCGCGGAGACGGAAAGCTGGACGCGGTACGTGATGGTGATCGGGAAGGTCCTGAGCGCAACCGAGCAACCGGCCTGAGGCCCATGAAACCCGAACCGAGCTGGCGGCGCTACCTGCGCTTCTGGGGACCCGACGTGGACGCGGACGTGGAGGACGAGCTCCAGTTCCACCTCGCAACGCGCGCGGAGGAGCTGGAGGCGCGGGGGGTGCCCACCCGGGAGGCGCGCGCCCGCGCGCTGGCCGAGTTCGGGGACCTGGCCGGCGCGCGTCGCGAGTGCCGGGAGATCGGCTCGAGACAGCTGCGCCGCGGCCGGCGGGGGGAGTGGCTCGACTCGCTGAGGCAGGACCTCCGCTTCGCCCTGCGCTCCCTGGCGAAGAGCCCCGGCTTCACCGCCGTGGGCCTGCTCACCCTGGCGCTGGGGATCGGGGCGAACACCGCCATCTTCAGCGTGGTGGACGGGGTGCTCCTCCGCCCGCCGCCGGTGGCGGATCCCGACCGGCTGGTGATGCTGTGGGAAACCGACCGCAACAGCGGCACCTCCCGTGAGCCGGCCTCCGTTCCCGACTACCTGGACTTCCGCCGCAAGGGAGCGCCGTTCGCGGCGCTGGCGGCGTTCACCGGGCAGGAGCTGAACTTCACCCCGGACGACGGCGAGCCGGTGCGGCTGGCCGCGCTCGCCGCCAGCCACGAGCTGCAGCCGATGGTGGGGATCCGGCCGCTGTTCGGGCGCTCCTTCACCGCGGCGGAGGACCGTCCCGGCGGCCCCCACGTGGCGATGATCAGCGAGGGGGTGTGGCGGCGCGTCTTCGCCGGGGCGCCCGACGTCCTGGGGCGCTCCATCCGGCTCGACGGCGTGCCGCACACCGTGGTGGGCGTCCTCCCCGCGTCCGCCGACTTCGGCACCTTGCAGGTGCTTTCCGCCGCCGACTACGGCAGGGCGTTCGCGGAGCGCGGCGAGCGGGTGCGGGTGGACGTGTGGGTCCCACTCCAGCCCGACCCGAAGTCCACCCCCCGCGACACCCACCCGATCTTCGTCCTGGGACGGCTGGCCCCCGGCGCCACCCCGGCGTCGGCCCAGCAGGAGATGGGGAGCTTCGCCGCGGCACTGGAGGCCGCCTACCCGGAAAACGCCGGGCGCGGGGTGCACGTGGAGCCCTTCCAGGAGGTGGTGCTGGGCCCGGTGCGTCCGGCGCTGCTGGTGCTGTTCGGGGCGGTGGGGCTGGTGCTCCTGATCGCCTGCGCCAACGTGATGAACCTCCTCCTGGCGCGCGGCGCGGCCCGCCGGCACGAGATCGCGGTACGGGCGGCGATGGGCGCGGGGCGGGGGAGGCTGGCGCGGCAGTTCGTGGTGGAGAGCCTGGTGCTGACGCTGGCGGCGGCCGGTCTTGGGGTGTTGGTCGCGCGGTTGGGGCTGGGCTCGCTCCTCGCCCTCGCCCCGTCCGACATCGCGCGGCTCGACACGGTGGAGGTGGACGGCCGGGTGCTCGCCGCCACCCTGGCGATCTCACTGCTGGTGGGGGTCGGCTTCGGGACCGTCCCGGTCTTCCAGGCGTGGCGGGTCGACCTCCTCCCCACCCTCCGCGGCGAGGCGGGGCGCGGCGCCTCGGCCGGGCGGGAGCGCAGGCGCTTCCGCGGCGCGCTGGTCTCGGGCGAGATGGCGCTGGCGGTGGTGCTCCTGGTGGGAGCGGGGCTCCTGATCAAGAGCTTCCGGGAACTTCTCCGGGTGGACCCCGGCTTCCGTACCGAGCGGGTGCTCAAGGCGGAGTACGAGCTTCCCTCCGACCGCTACCCGGCCGACTTCGCCACCTGGCCGCGGTGGAAGGAGATCCGGCGCTTCGACGACGAGCTGCTGCGGCGTGCGGCGGCGCTCCCCGGGGTGGAGGCGGCGGCGCTCGCGGGGGCCCACCCGCTGAACGCGGGCTTCACCAACTCGTTCCAGGTGGTCGGGCGCGAGGCGGAGGCGCGCGGCTGGCCCGAGATCGGCACCCGGCAGGTGACGCCGGGCTACTTCCGCGCCATGGGGGTCCCGCTGCTGCGCGGCCGGGCGCTGCGCGCCTCCGACGATGCCGCGGCACCGCGGGCGGTGGTGATCAACCAGGCGGCGGCCCGGCGCTTCTTCGCCGGGCGGGAGCCGCTGGGGGAGCAGGTGGTGCTCTGGGGGCAGAGGTGGACGATCGTGGGCGTGGTGGGGAACGAGCGCTTCCACGGGCTCGCGGCAAGCGCCCCGCCCGCCGTGTACCAGTCGCTCCTCCAGGCCCCGATGTCCGGCGGCGTCCTCCTCCTCCGCACGCGGGGCGATCCGCGCGCCCTGGCGCCCGCGGTCCGAGCCGCGATCCGGGAGATCGACCCGGCGCTTGCCGCCTTCGGGGTGGAGCCGCTGGACCGGACGCTGGCCCGCACCCTGGGGCAGCGCCGCTTCACCACCCTCCTGCTGGGGGCGTTCGCGGCGGTGGCGCTGCTGCTGGCGGTGGTGGGGGTGCACGGGATCCTGCACTACGAGGTGGCACAGCAGACCCGCGAGATCGGGATCCGCATGGCGCTGGGGGCGGAGCCCGGGCGCGTGCTGCGGTGGGTGATGGAGCAGGGGCTGGTGCTCGCCGCCGTGGGGGCGGGCGTGGGGATCCTCGGCGCGCTCGGCCTCACCCGCGTGCTGTCCAGCCTCCTCTACGGCGTCAGTCCCACCGACCCGGCCATCTTCGCCGCGGTGGTGGGGGTGCTCGTCGCCGTGGCGCTCCTGGCGAGCTGGCTCCCCGCCCGCCGCGC
>JAFAYN010000362.1 GCA_019240375.1 Gemmatimonadota bacterium | reverse complement strand
GACCTGATCCGCGCGGAGGCGTACCTGAACCAGGGGAACCTCGACAGGGCCGCCGAGCTGATCAACCGGACGCGCGTGAAGAACGGGGGCCTTCCCGCAGTCACGGTCGCGGGGGTGCCGAACGCCCGCTCGTGCGTCCCGAAGACGCAGAAGGGGGCCTGCGGCTCGCTCTTCGACGCGCTGCGCTACGAGAAGCGGATCGAGACGGCGGGCGTGGAGGGGAGCACCGCCTACTGGGACGCCCGCGGGTGGGGAACGCTCCTGGTGGGCACGCCGGTGCACTTCCCGGTCCCCTGGCGCGACCTGGAGCTGATCGGGGCCCCGCTCTACACCTTCGGCGGGGGCGGAGCCGGGAGCGTCGCGGCGGCGGACACCATCGCGCAGTAGGCGGAGCGCGTTCAGATGGGTAAAGACGGAACGGCCACCTCGCAGGAGGTGGCCGTTCCTTTTTCGTGTGAAGTCGTCCGGCTTCAGATCCCCAAGTCCATCACCTTCGGCTCGGGGCCGCTGTAGTCGTAGAACCCCTTCCCCGACTTCCGCCCGAAGTACCCCAGCGAGATCATGCGGCGCAGCAGCGGCGGCGAGGCGTAGCGCTTTTCCTTGTACTCGTTGTACATGATGTCGCCGATCTTGTCGAGCGTGTCGAGGCCCACGAAGTCGCTCAGGGTGAACGGCCCCATCGGGTAGCCGGTCCCCAGGCGCATCCCCTTGTCGATGTCCTCGATGGTCGCCACGCCCTGCTCCAGCGCACGGATCGCGTCCATCATGTACGGCACCAGCAGCAGGTTGACCACGAAGCCCGAGTTGTCCTTGCAGACGATCGGCTCCTTCCCCAACGACGCGGCGAAGTCGAACGCCGTCTGGAAGACCTGCGGGTCGGTGGCGATGGTCTTCACCACCTCCACCAGCTTCATCACCGGAACCGGGTTGAAGAAGTGCAGCCCCACCATCCGCTCCGGCCGCTTCGTCGCGGCGGCCATGTCGGCGATGGTCAGCGACGAGGTGTTGGAGGCGAAGATCGTCTCCGGCCCGCACACCCCGTCCAGCGTGCGCCACATCTCGTTCTTGAGGTCCAGGTTCTCGACCACCGCCTCGATGATGATGTCGCACTCCTTGAGGTCGGCTAGGTCGGTCGTCCCGCGGAGGCGCCCCATGGTGGCGTCGCGGTCCTCGGCCGCCAGTTTCCCCTTCTCCACCGCCTTGCCGAGCTGCTTGCCGATCCCGCCGATCCCGCGCTCGCACAGCTCGTTCGACACCTCGCGCACGATGGTGTCGTAGCCGGCCTGGGCGCAGATCTGCGCGATGCCGCTCCCCATCAGCCCGCAACCGAGTACGCCAACCCGCTTGATTTTCATGGTCCAGGGCTCTCCGGTTTTGTTGGTTCAAGTGCATGGTTCGGGCGTGTCCCCCGCTGGCGCGGGGCCGGGCTGCGGCTCCGGGGCACGGCAGGCCCCCTCCCCCGGCCCCTCCCCCACGAGTGGGGAGGGGAGCACTACGCTTCCATCCTGTCGTTCCCCTCGCCCAGAATTGGGAGAGGGGTGGCGCGAAGCGCCGGGGTGAGGGCCAGCAGTCGCAGGCTGTAACCTGTCCCCTGTAACCTGCCGTTCAGATCCCCAGCTGCTTCCGCCAGTCCGGCTTCCCCGCCGGGAGCTTGACGTCTCCGTGCTCCAGCCGGTCCAGGAAGCCCTGCAGCTTCTCCTCGGTGTTGCGCGCCAGGGTGCCGTAAATCAGGCGCGACCCCAGCACCATCCCTGCGAGCACGGGCACCCCGACCAGGGCGAGCGGCGTGGCGAGGTGGGCGGCCCAGATCGACACCGCTACGCTGGTTCCCGCGCCGCTCCCGCCCAGAATCCCGCCCGCCGCCAGGCCGGTGCGCGCGGTGGACAGGTCCACAGACAGCTCCACCAGCGCCGAGTCCTCGTCCACCATCGAGACTCCCACGTCCAGCTGCGGGAGGTCGAGGGCGGCCTGCCGGCTCCCCATCTTGTTGGCGGCGCGTCCCAGGGCGGCGGCCACGCCCGTCCCCCGCACGTAGCGCGTCCGGTCGGGGAAGCGCCGCTGCACCGCCATGTGCTCGCAGCGGGCCAGGTACTCTTCCAGGAAGAGGCCGAGCGGCGCGGCGGGGCGGCGGATGGTGCGCACGGCGCGGACGATCCTGGCGCCCATCAGCCCCGCGAGGAAGCCGTGCTCCTCCACCGGCTTGGAGCGCACGTCGGCGATGGCGCGCCGCACCAGGTCCGGCGTCAGCCCCAGCTCCTTCCCGATGCGGAGCACCTCCCCCTCGCTGATCCCCTCGTCCCCCGGCTCGCCGGCAGACTGCAGTTCCACGGCGCGGCGGATCACCGCCTCCAGTTCCTGGCTGGAGAGGCGTCGGGCCGGAA
>JAFAYN010000351.1 GCA_019240375.1 Gemmatimonadota bacterium | reverse complement strand
CGCTCCCCGGCGCCCGCTTCCCGCGCACCGCCGCCCGCCTGGCGCTGATGTGGGAGCGCTTCCTGGCGGAGGGGTTCACCTCCTTCTGGCTGTAGGATGGACCTCTTCCGGATCGAGACCGACCGCGTGCTGCTGGTGTGGGCCGCCGTGCGCGAGGGGGAGCCGGCCGTGCTCGCCCCCGCGCCCCCGCCCGCGGGAAGGTTGGCAGTGCGCCCGCGCCGCGAGGGCATCGCCTGGGGAGCGAACACCTGGCGCGCGGGGGTGCAGGAGGAGGTGGCCGGGCGGACGGAGCTGACGGCCGGGCCGCGCCTGTACGAACAGACCGGGTACTCGCTGTACCTGCGCGCGGCGGAGGGACGGCGCGTGGCGATCGAGCACCGCGACCCGGTGATCCTGGGCGGGGTGCGCGCCTCAGAAGGCGGGCGGGTGGTGCACGGGCGGATCGACTTCGGCGGGCAGGTGGGGCGGAGCGAGTTCACCGTACGGGTGGACGGGGAGGCCGAGTTCGACTTCGAGGTGGAGGTCTTCCCCACCAAGCTGGACTACGCCGAGGACTACGCCCGCCTCCGCGCCGACACCGGGGAGATCCTGGCCGGGCTGGTGCTGGAGTACCTGCGCTCCACCTTCCACCTGGGCGTCGACCGGCACGCGCCGGACCCCACGCGCCTGGAGTGGCTGGCACTCCTCCGCCACGCCGCGGGCGACCTGGAGCGCGCCCTCCGGGAAGTCGCCCGGCAGCCGCGCTGGGGGATGGCCCGCGCCACCGAGCCCGCCCGCGCCGACCGGGTGCGCCGCCCCGACGCCACGCTGCGCCGCGGGGTGCTGCGGGGCATCGGCTCCGGCGGCGCGGCGGAGCTGGAGGCGGGAGTGTCGGTGCGCGAGTGGATCCCGGAGGGGCGCCCCCGCCCCACCCTGGACACCCCGGAGCACCGCTGGCTGGCGGCGCAGCTCGCCGCCGTGCTGCGCCGGCTGGCCGGGCTGCGGAGGGAGGAGGCGGAGCTGCCTGCCACCCCCCGCCGCGAGCGCTCGCTGGGAGAGATCGAGGCGCTGGAGCGTCAGGTCGCCCGGCTGCTGCGCGCGGAGCCGCTGGCCGCGGCGCGGGGCGCTCCCCCGCCGGGGTTCGCCTCGCCGCAGCTCACCGGCGCGCCGGGGTACCGCGAGGCGTACGCCGCCTCCCTCCTGCTGCGGCAGGGGCTGCACCTGGAGGGTGGGCCGGTGCGGCTGGCGGTCAAGGACCTGGGGGTGCTGTACGAGTACTGGTGCTTCCTGACCGTCGCCCGCCTGCTGGCGAGGGCGACCAGGAGCCCGCTCCCCGCCCGCCGGCTCCTGGCCGTGGAGGAGCACGGGCTGCGCGTACTCCTGCGCCGGGGGCGCGAGCACGCCCTGCGCTTCGACCTGGCCGACCGGCGCCGCGTCACGCTGGTCTACAACCCGCGCTTCGGCGGGGAGCCGCTGCTGGTGCCGCAGCGGCCCGACCTGCTGCTGGAGCTGCGCGCCCCCGGCCGCGCGACGCTCCGGGTGGTGCTGGACGCCAAGTACCGGGTGGACCCGTCGCCGGAGTACCGGGCGCGCTACGGATCGCCGGGACCGCCGGAGGACGCGCTGAACGTGCTGCACCGCTACCGCGACGCCATCGTGCGCCCCGGGCCCGGCGCGGCACCGGAGCGGATCGTCGCCCGGGCGGCGGCGCTCTTCCCCTTCCGCGAGGCGGAGCCGGGGGTGTTCCGCGCCTCGCGCCTCTGGCGCTCGCTGGACGAGCTGGGCGTGGGCGCGATCCCGCTCCTCCCCGGGAGCACGGAGTACCTGGAGGAGTGGATCGGCAACCTGCTGCAAAGGGAGGATCGAGGTGACGGGTAACCGATCGCTGGTATTCTGCGCCGCGGCGCTGCTGGCGTACGCCGCCCCGGCGCGGGCGCAATTCCGCCCCGCCGCGCTCTCGGTGGGCGCGCGGGTGCTGGGTGCGCTACCGGTGGGGGCGCGCGGCAAGGGGCTGAAGGCGGGGAGAGGCTTCGGGGTGGACGTGGGACTGGAGGTGCGGCCGGGGTGGACGGTGTATGCCGGGTTCAGCCGCACCGGCTTTCCGCTACGGGAGACGGACGGGGACCGCCGGGTGGACTCCGGCGCCGACCTGGGGATCATGGCCTCCGGCGCGCTCGGCGGGGTCCCGCTCTGGTCCCGCTACGGCCTGGTCTTCCACGAGGCGGAAACGCACCTCGCTTCCGGCCACGGCGACGGGCTGGACGACGGCAGGAGCGGCCTGGGACTGGAGACCGGGGTCGGGGTGACGCTCCGGCTGGGGCGTCATACGGCCCTCGCACCGGGGGTGGCTTACACCGCGTACCCGCTGGGCGAGACGGGCGGGATCTCGCACCTGCGGGCGGAGGTGGGGGCGCGGCTGCGCCCCTGAGCCGGATCGCGTGCATGGTGCCCATCCGCGCATCATTTTGCACGCGAAGTACCAAAATGATGCAGCCGGGGCGTCTCGCAAGAGACGCCCCGGCTTTGTTTTCTCCAGCCAACCCCTTGCCCCCGGTCGGGTTCCACGACGTCCTGGAAATGTTCGTTTCAGGGTCCTGAAAGTGCCCCGGAATCGGCGTTCCACGGGCGGCCTCGCCCCGGTCCATACTCCAGAAGGGAGCTGTCGATGCGCAGAAACCCGCTCACCCTCGTCCTCGCCCTCGGGGCCGCGCTGACGTTCGCGGCGTGCTCCGACGAGCCCACCGTCCCCGCCGCGCCGAAGGTGCAGGCACGGACCGAGCAGCCGCAGCAACCGCAGCAGCCCCGGATGTCGGTGCTCCCGAACTCCAAGGCGGCGACCACCGGGCCGGGCGGCCCGTACAACCTGCGCTCCGGCCCCGGGACCGGCTACTCGATCACCGGCTCGCTGGGCGCCAACGTGTCGGTGACCATCGACTGCACGTCGCGCGGGGAGAGCGTCAGCGGGGAGTACGGCACCAGCCGGGTGTGGGACAAGCTGGCCAGCGGCAACTGGATCACCGACACCAACGTGTACACCGGGACCGACGGCCCCGCCGTCCGCCCCTGCATCCGCAACGACTACCCGTACGCCAGCTCCAGCACCAGCGGGGTGGATCCCTGGAACTTCTACAACCGGCAGTGCACCTCGTTCGCGGCATTCCGCATCAACTGGAACGGCACCCGCTCGGGGGCGACCTTCACCAACATGTACAAGGGCTACCACTTCGGCGACGCGCACACCTGGGACGACGCGGCCCGGAGCGCCGGAGTGCCGATCTACAGCAGCCCGGCGGTAGGGAGGATCGCGCAGTGGAACGCCAACGCGGGAGGCGCGGGAGGGTTCGGGCACGTGGGCTACGTGGCCGCGGTCTACAGCGACGGGAGCTTCCTGGTGGAGGAGTACAACTGGGCGACGGCGTACGGGTACGGGACGCGGAGGATCTACCCGGGCGGAGGGTACTGGCCCAGCAACTTCATCGATTTCTGAGGAGACGGGGGACAGGTTACAGGGGACAGCCTGCAACGACGGCAACGAGGATGCTGTCGTGCTCCCCTCTCCCAGCATTGGGAGAGGGGAGGCACGAAGTGCCGGGGGTGAGGGCCCGCTGACCTTCACGCGAACGCCGTCTCAGCACGCCCCCATCCGCCTCGCTACGCTCGGACAGCAGCCCCCTTGATCCCCCAATTCTGGGGGAAGGCGCAACAGCGGTTCTGCGCTCATGGAAACCCAGGTGCGCGGCCATGGCAGGCCCCCTCCCACAGCAGCCCCCTTGATCCCCCGTAAACAGGGGAGGGGCTTGAACAACGGAGGGCGGGCATTCGCGCGAATGCCCGCCCTCCGCTGTTGCGCCGTTCCCTGCCGTTCCCAGATGATGTTGCGAGGGAGACCACGGCAGTATCGTGGGCTCCCGTAGCGGTCGGGGAGACTGCCCGCAGTTTGGGCAGGCTCACCGGCCCCGCGGAAGAGACCGGCAGCTGTACCGCCGGGCTCTGGAGCGGCCCGCCGAACCCACCATCAACGCAGCAACCTACTCCTGCACCGTCCGCGTGATCCCCCCCTTCACGTACCGGTCGAACCACCCGATCATCCGCGTCAAATAATCGACCCGGTGCTGCGGGCCGGCGATCCCGTGCCCCTCCCCCGGGTAGCGCGCCATCTCCGCGTCCACGCCCTGCTTACGCAGCGCCATGTACATCTCCTCGGCCTGGGTGATCGGCACGTCGTGGTCGCTCTCCCCGTGCAAAAAGAGCGTGGGCGTCCGCACCCCTTCCACGTGCGCCAGCGGCGACCACTGCCAGAGCATCGCGTAGTTCTTCCACGGCACCCCGTTGAACTCGGTCTCCACGAGGTCCGAGTACAGCGAGGTCCCGTAGAACGAGACCAGGTCGCTGACGCTGGCGGAAGCGACCGCCCCCCGGAAGCGAGGCGTCTGCGTGATGATCCAGTTGGTCATGAACCCGCCGTAGCTGGACCCCACCACGCCGAGACGCTCGCGGTCAATCCACGGGTTGCGGGCCAGCGCCGCGTCCACCCCGGCCATCAGGTCCTGGTAGTCGCCCCCGCCCCAGTTCATCACTACCCCGTCGGTGAAGTGCTGCCCGTAACCGCTGCTCCCCCGCGGATTCAGGAACAGCACCGCGTACCCCCGCGCCGCCAGAAGCTGAAAGGCGTCGGTGAAGGTGTACCCGTACATCCCGTGCGGCCCGCCGTGCACGTACAGCACCATCGGGTAGCGGCGCCCCGGCTGCCAGTCGGCCGGCTTCATCAGCCACCCCTGCACGGGAGTCCCGTCCGCGCCCTGCACCCAGAGCGAGTCCGCGTCCTGCATGTGCGACAGCTGTCGCGCCCCGCGCCCGTCCGCACCGGCGATCCATACCTCGGTGGGGTGCGTCTGGTCGCTGCGCAGAAAGGCCAGCGTCCGCCCGCGCCCGTCCGTCGCCACCGAGCGCGCCTGGAACTCTCCCTGCACCACCGGCACGGCCCGCCCGCCGTCCACCGGGACCCGGTACAGCACCGACATCCCCCGGTCCCCAGCGCCCGCCAGGAGCGAGCGCGACCCCGGATCCCAGACGAGCTCCGCCACGCGCCGGTCCAGTTCCGGCGCCAGCATGCGCGGGGCGCCGCCGTCCGCCGGGATCAGGTACAGGTGCGTGTCCTCGGGCGAGGAGTCCTTGGTGTTCTGCGCGCGAACGTTCCCCAGGTAGGCGATGCTGCGCCCGTCCGGCGACCACGCGGGCTGGAACTCGGTCCCCACCGTGCGGGTGAGCTGCGTTTCCCGGCCGGAGTCCACGTCCACGATCCACAGGTCGTCGGAGTAGTTGGCGTCCGGGTCGGGGGAGCGGTTGCTGATGAAGACCAGCCGGCGCGAGTCCGGCGCCCAGCTCAGGGAGTGCTCGTCGTAGCTGCCGCGCGTCACCTGGCGGGGCTCGCCGCCGGCCACGGGGACCACCCACAGGTGCGACAGGCGGTTGTCGGAAAGGCCCGTGCGCGTCTTGTACAGGATGCGGCGCACCACCCGCACGTCGCTGCTCCCCTGCGGCGCGGGGGGATCGGCGCTGACGTAGGCGATCCGCGTCCCGTCCGGCGACCAGGCGAACCCCTTGACCGCGCGGTGGCCGAGGAAGTGGTCGGTGGTCTGCACGCGGGCCAGGAAGCGGGCGCTGTCCACGCCGGGGGTGTAGAGCCAGATCCCGGCCTGCTCCCCGCGCCCGCCGCGGAAGGCGAGCGTCCGCCCGTCCGGCGACCACCGGGGCGAGCCGCCCTCGGCCACGCGGCGCGGCTCGCCGCCCGCCGCGGGGGCGATCACCACCTCGGTGCGGGCGCGGTCGGCGGCGTAGTCGGTGGTGGTGACGGTGTACGCCACCCAGCGCCCGTCCGGCGACAGCGCGGGATCGGCGACGTTGCGGAGGAGGGCCAGGTCCTCGATCCCCATGGGGTGCTTCTGCGCCGCCAGCGAGGGCGGGGCGAGCAGGGCGAGGGCGACGATTCCCGCACGGAGGGCGCGCGGGGCGTGGAGCGTGGGTCGGGGCATGGTCGGGAACGCAGGTGGAGCCGCGTGCGTCGTGGGACGGGAAACGGATAGCCGCCCCGCGCCCCCGGGTCAAGCCGGGGTCAGCGGAGCAGCTCGGCGTGGATCCCCTTCGGGAGCGTCGCCCCTTCCAGCACCAGGCGCCCGCCCACCAGCGGGAGGGTGGCGGTGGTGCCGTCCTCGAAGTGCACCAGCACGCGCAGCCGCCCGCCGTTCCCCTCGTTCCACCCCGCCACGACGAGCGCGGGCGATTCCATCGACTCCATCCCCTCCTGGTCGGAGCGGAACAGGACCCGGCTCAGCACCGTCCCACCGCCGGTGGTGGTCCGCAGCACCCCCACCGCGTTCTTCCCCCCGAACTCCGGCGACTGGACCGTCCCCCCGGCGGACAGGTACGACACCAGCACCTCCCGGTCGTCGGTGTTCACCATCCGCGGCTCGGAGGTGGCCGCGAACGCCCTGCGGCCGGTCAGCGCGTCGTGGTAGATCCAGGTGGAGAGGGTGGCGCAGCACCCGGGCTCCCGCACCCGGTAGAAGCTCCCCCACGGCTCCCCCCGGTCGCCCGCCACGGTGATGCTCCAGAGCCGGCGCTCAAAGGTCGCCCCGCGGTGCCCCCAGGCGGTGACGGTCACCTTTCCGTCCGTCCCCTCCCACCTCGGGCTCTGCCGGGCGGTGACCTCCTGCGCGAAGAGGACGGAGACCATCGAGTCCCGCACCGGGACGAACGCGACCTCGAAGGTGCGGTTGACCAGCGTCTGGGCCACCCCGCCCTGCGCGTCCCAGGTCGCGCTCCAGGTGGAGGCGGCCTGCCGCGGCGGCGCGGATGCAGGCGCGGACTTCGTCGTCCTACCGGTCTGCGCGGACAGCGCGATGGGGACGAGGAGCAGGGCGAGGAGGAGCGGAGTGCGCATGGGCGGAGGAGAGGACGGGGTGTGAGCGTCGGCGCGGCTCCGGTATCTTACACCCCGCGCGGGACCGAACAAGCCCGCGCCGCACCCCGTACCCAAGCGAAGACGCACCCGTGACGCCCACTCCCACGACGCTTTCCCGGATCGACACCGTCCTCCACGAGCGCTTCGGCCTCCCCGGCTTCCGCCCGGGGCAGCGCGAGGTGATCGGCGCCGTGCTGGAGCGCGGTGGGGCGCTGGCCGTCTTCCCCACCGGGGGCGGCAAGTCGCTCTGCTACCAGCTCCCCGCCCTGCTGCTGGAGGGAGTGACGGTGGTGGTGTCGCCGCTGATCGCGCTGATGAAGGACCAGATCGACTTCCTGCGCGGCCGGGGGATCGACGCGGCGCGGCTGGACTCGTCGCTCACCGGGGCCGAGGCGCGCGAGGTGGAGCGGCGGCTGCGCACGGGCGAGCTGCGGCTGCTGTACGTGGCGCCGGAGCGCTTCAACAACGAGCGCTTCCTGGACCAGCTCGGCCGCGCCCGGATCGGGCTGTTCGCGGTGGACGAGGCGCACTGCATCTCGGAGTGGGGGCACAACTTCCGCCCGGACTACCTGAAGCTGGCCGAGACCGCCCGCGCGGTGGGGGCGGAGCGCGTCCTGGCGCTCACCGCCACGGCCACCCCACCGGTGGTGGAGGACATCTGCGCCAGCTTCGGGATCCCCCGCGAGAGCGCGGTGGTCACCGGCTTCCACCGTCCCAACCTCTTCCTGCGCACCTCCCCCACCGCCGCACGGGAGCGTGACGCCGTGCTGATTCGCCGGCTGACGAAGCGCCCCCCCGGCTCGGGGATCGTGTACGTGACGCTCCAGAAGACCGCCGAGCGGGTGGCGCAGGCGCTGAGCGACGCAGGGGTGCCGGCGCGCGCCTACCACGCCGGGATGGACGACGAGGCGCGCACCGCGGTGCAGGAGTGGTGGAAGGAGTCGGACCGGGGGACGGTGGTGGCGACCATCGCCTTCGGGATGGGGATCGACAAGGCGGACGTGCGTTACGTCTACCACTACAACCTCCCCAAGGGGCTGGAAAGCTACTCGCAGGAGATCGGCCGGGCGGGGCGCGACGGGAAGCCGTCGATGGTGGAATTGCTGGGGAGCCTGGAGGACGTCGCCACCCTGGAGAACTTCACCTTCGGCGACACCCCCACGCGCGACGCGCTGCGCGGGCTGCTGGCGGAGCTGCTGGGCGGCCCGCGCGAGTTCGACGTCAGCCTGTACTCGCTCTCCAGCGCGCACGACATCCGCCCGCTGGTGCTCCGCACCGCGCTCACCTACCTGGAATTGATCGGGACCCTGCGCCAGGGAACGCCCTTCTACGCCGGCTACAAGATCCGCCCGAAGACGGAGATCCCGGAACTGGTGGCCCGCTTCCCCGCCGACCGGGCCAGCTTCGTGGAAGGGGTGTTCGCGAAGTCGAAGAAGGGGCGCGAATGGTACACGCTCGACCCCGCCACGGTGGCCGCGTCACTGGGGGAGCCGCGCGACCGTATCGTGCGGATGGTGGACTACTTCCAGTCCGAAGGGCTGGCGGAGGTGCAGGTTTCCGACGCGCGGCAGCGCTACACCCGGCTGACCGAGGACGCCGACCCGGACGCCATGGCCGACGAGCTGGAAGCTCGCTTCGCCCGGCGCGAGACGGCCGAGGTGGCGCGGGTGGGGCAGATCGTGGAGCTGGTGACGCGGGAGGGGTGCCAGACCGGCTTCCTCCTGGCCTACTTCGGCGAGGAGCGCGACAAGCCGTGCGGGCACTGCACCTGGTGCGAGACCGGCCGCGCGACGGAGTTCCCCCCGCTCCCGGAGCGTGGCCCGATGGGGAGCAGGGTGGACGTGGCCGCCCTACGGCAGCTCGCGCGGCAGCACCCGGCCGAGCTGGGGCACCCCCGGCAGCAGGCGCGTTTCCTGTGCGGACTGAGCAGCCCGGGGCTCACCCGCGCCAAGCTGTCGCGCCACGCGCTCTTCGGCGCGCTGGAGGACCGGGGCTTCGCGGAGGTGATGGAGTGGTGCGAGGGGGAAGCGCGGTAGCCCCTCACCCTGGGGTGAAGCTCACAAATCGGCCTGCGCCCTACCGTTGCCGTTCTCCCCTCTCCCAGCATTGGGAGAGGGGCCGGGGGTGAGGGCCGCCGCCACCGCCCGTCCCACCTCCTCCACAGACCGACCGCCCGCCAGCGCCGGGTGGTCGGAAGGGAGCACCAGCACCGCCCCGTGCGGAAGGCGCAGCAGCACGCCTTCCGCCGCCTCCACGCGCATCCCGCTTTCCGGCTCGGCCCCGCCCACGGGCGGGGCCGCGACGACCCGGCCCGGGAGCGGACGGGGGGCGTGGTCGCGCGCTTCCTTCCCCGCCAGGTCGGCCAGCAGGGCCACCAGCCCGGCCTCGTCCAGCGCGGTGATGCGCTCCGCGGCGTCGGCCAGGCTCAGGTGGTGCAGGTGCCCCGCCAGGCGCGCGGCGGCGGCCTCCAGCACGTGCCGCCGGCCGTAGCGCGCGTTGGGGCCATCGCCAGACGGGGCGGAGACGATCCCCTTGCTCCGGTAATAGCGCACTGTCCGCACGGTGAGCCGGTCCTCCCACACCCCGGGCGAGACGCCCAGGTGCCCCAGGAGAAGGCGGGTGCGCTCCACCACCTCCTCGATGTGCAGCGCCGGCTCCGCCTCGGGGAAGACCCTGGGGAGGATCTCGTCCAGGCGGCTCTCGTCCACGGCCGGGCTTCTCACGGGCGGGGCGCCGGACGCGGCGGGACCGGGCCGGAGCGGCCGTCGGGGAGCGGACGGGGGCGGTCGAACGCCTCCGGCGCGCCGATCACGATGCGCAGCCGCACCCGGGTGGGCTCCTCCTCCAGCGGCCCCACCGTGACCGTGCGGAAGGTCTGCGAGGAGCGGCCGGTCAGCCCGGTTCCCGCGGCACCGGCCACGTCGCTTTCCCGCAGCGAGAACCAGGGCGGAGCCCCGGCGGGCGCGGGATACCGGGCCGGGCTCGCCGGCGCCGGCGCGGGCCCGCTCGTGGGGACGTTCACTCCCGGCCGGGGGAGCGGGGCCGGCAGGGGCGGGAAGTCGAACTCCCTCACCCCGGGAGGCGGCATGATCGGGGGGAGGATCACGGGCTCGCGGAAGCGCGCCAGCTCGCGCCGGTACTCCACCTCCACCAGCCCCAGGTCGGGGTTGTCGCGCCCGCCGTCGTCCCCGAACACCGCCTCCGTCCCTTCCGGGAAGACGGTGAAGCGCCCGTGCTCGCCCTCGGTCACCGGCCGCTCCAGCTCGGTCGCCTCCCCGGCGTGCAGCACCAGCCCGTCGTCCGTCACCGGGAGCCCGTCCAGGCTCACCCGTGCCACCGCCCGCCGGTCGGAGTGGTTGGTGATGCGGATGGCGTACACCTGCCTCGCGAGGGCGAGGACGCGGCCGTCCTCCGCCTCGATCATCTCCCCGCCGTCCACCGGGACCAGCTCCACCGACACGTCGCCCACGCGCATCTCGCTCACTCCCGTCGTCCGGTGCCAGGAAAGCTTCTCCTGGCACCCAAGCTACGCCGCGCGGAGCATAGTGTCAACAAAGTGTATAGTTCGTGTATCCACCTCCCGCTCCCGGTCGATCCCGGTGCGCCGACAGCTTCATGGCTCCGATGGGATGCGCATCGTGCCCTCGGCGACCCGCACCGATGCGCCCCCGACGCGCGACGCGGTCACCGCCCCGCCGCGCACGTCCGCCTCCACGTGCACCAGGCTCGGCCGCCCCATCTCGAACCCCTGCTCCACCGTCCAGCGCAGGGTACCGTCCCGCTCGCCGGAGCGCGCGGCCAGGTAGCCGGCGAGCGCCGCCGCGGCCGCGCCGGTGGCGGGGTCCTCCACGATCCCCATCGCCGGGGCGAACATCCGCGAGCGCAGGTCGGAGCCCGGCAGCTCCGGGTCGCGCGCGAGCACGTACACGTGCGGCGCCCACTCCCGCGCCAGGAGCGCTTCCCAGCGAGCCGGGTCCACCCGGGCGCACCCCAGCGCGGCACGGTCGCGGAGGGTGACGAACAGGAAGGCGACGCCGCACGAGACCGCCTCCGGCCCCCACTCGCCGTCGAGCACGTCGCCCGGATCCAGCCCGAGCAGCCCGGCGGCCTGCTCCCGCGAGAGCGGCGACGGGCGGTGCTCCGGGAGCTGCGCCGCGGTCAATTGCGTGAAGACGGGCGCCCCGTCGCGGCCGCGGATCCGCACCGGCACCGGGCCGACCCCCTCCTCGAACACGATCCCGGTCTCCTCCCCCTCCATCGCCACCTCGCCGAGCGCCGCCAGGAGGAAGGCCGTCCCCAGCGTGGGGTGCCCCGCGAAGGGGAGCTCCATCCCCGGAGTGAAGATCCGCAGGCGGCGGGTGTGCGCGGGGTCGTCCGGCGGGAGGACGAAGACCGTCTCCGACAGGTTCAGCTCCCGCGCGATCCGCTGCATCTGCCCGGAGGTGAGGCCGCGCCCGTCGGGGAACACGGCCAGGGGGTTGCCGCCGAAGACACGGTCGGTGAACACGTCCAGCGTGTGGTAGCGGGCTTCCATGGGTCTCCCTCCTGGGGTCGGCGGGCGGGGCGAGACCGGCGACGCGGTGCTAAGCGCCTTATTCGTCCGCGAAGGTGGCGACCACGGTGTAGCGCTCGCGCTCGGCCGCACCCGTGATCACCAGGGGGCCGCTCCGGAGCCAGGCGTGCGCGGTCGCGTGGGAGCCGGCCTCTCTCTCTCTCGCCACGCCGAGGTAGAGCGTGCTCGCGATGCTTCTCCGGCGGAGCATCATCTTCCCGGCGATCCCCTGCTCGATGCACGCGCACCGCCAGGGGAGACGACGACTCGTCGCCTGCAGCGACCACACGACGTCCCTGAGCACCCGCAGGGTCGGGACGGAGGGAGCCGCCGTCGAGGACTCCCGTCCGTGGGCGCCGAGCCGCCGCGACAGGCGACGGAAGGGAATGGAGAGCACCGAGAGCCGCGCGACTGCCAGGCAGAGGGCGGCCTCCGCGAGCAGTCGCCGGTCCGCCCACGTCAGCCGGCCGAAGGTGCGCCACGCGCTCATGGTACGAGGCGGATCATCTCCTTTTCCAGCAGCGTGCCGAGGAGCGAAAGCACCTCGGACTCGCACCGCGACGGCGAGACGTCGTACCGCGCGGTCAGGGTCGCGCAGAGGGCGGCGGGCGTCGTCGGCACTTCCAGGTGCTCCCACACGGCCGCCGCCACGTCGTTCAGGAAATAGTACCGGCCCGAATCGACGTGCAGCATCGCGATCTCCTCGCCGAGAGAGGCACTGATCAGGGCGGGGTCGCGCACCAGGCGGGTGGTCGGAGTGATCATCGGTGTCGTATGCAGAGGGCGGGGATGCGGGCACTTCGCCGCGGCGCGCGCAATGTAGCGCGACCGGCCGGGGCGGACCAGCCGGTTTGCGCCGCCCTGCCCCCCTTCCTACAATTCCGGGATGAGGATCCAGTGACCGATTCCACGGAAGCTCCGAGCGTGCCCGAAGAGGGGCGTCCGGGATGAGCGCGATCTTCGGTCTCGCGCATCTCGACGGCGAGCCCGTACCGGCCGAGTCGCTCCCCGCCATGGACGCCGCGCTGGCGGCCTGGGGGCCCGACGGCGGCGGTGCGTGGCGCGAGGGCCCGTGCGCGCTCGGCCAGCGGCTGCTCCACAACACCCCGGAGTCGCTCTTCGAGAAGACCCCGCTGACCGGCCGTGGAGGGAGCCTCGTGCTCGTCGCGGCGGCGCGCCTCGACAACCGCGACGAGCTGTTCCGCGCGCTCGGCATCCCGCACGCGGAGCGGGCGACGATGCCGGACGGCGAGCTGATCCTCCGGGCGTACGAGCGGTGGGGGGAGGAGAGCCCGTCCCGGCTCCTCGGCGACTGGGCCTTCGCGGCGTGGGATCGGGAGCGGCGGCGCCTGTTCCTCGCCCGCGACCCGTACGGCCACACGGCCCTGTACTACCACGCCACGCCGCGCTTCTTCGCGTTCTCGTCCGGTCATGCCGGCCTGTTCGCGCTGCCGCGGGTCCCGCGCCGGCTGAACGAGCTGCACGTCGCGGAGGTGTTCTTCGGCTGGCCGGGAGACGGAACCGCGACGCTGTGGGAGGACGTGCGGCGCCTCCCGCCCGCGCACTCCCTGACCGCGTCGGCGTCCGGCGTCACGGTGCGCGAATACTGGCGGCTGCACGATGCCCCGGAGGTGCGGCTGGGCTCGGACGAGGCGTACGTGGAGCGCTTCCTGGAGCTCTACGGCGAGGCGGTGCGCTGCCGCCTCCGCTCCCACCGCCCGGTCGGCTCGACGCTCAGCGCCGGCCTCGACTCGGGCTCGGTGACCGCCCTCGCGGCGCGGGAGCTGCGCGCCCGGGGGCGCCCGCTGGTGGCCTTCACGTCGGCGCCGCGCGATCGCGGGACCGACGACGGGACGGCCGGCACACCCCTGCTCGACGAGTGGCCGCTCGCACGCGAGGCCGCGGAGTACGTCGGCGTCGCCGAGCACGTGAAGGTGAGCGGGGAGGACGCGAGCCCTCTCGCCGCGCTGGAGCGCGGGCTCACCATCCACTCCGAGCCCGCGCCCGCCGCGCTCGGCCACTACTGGGTGCACTCCATGCTGTCGGCGGCCCGGCACCGCGGGCTCGGCACGCTCCTCATCGGGCAGATGGGGAACGGCACCGTGTCGTGGACCGGCGGGAGCCTCGCCCTCGCCCACCTGGCCGCCACGGGCGAGTGGTCCACCGTCCGGCGCGAGCTGGTGGGCGAGAGCCGCGCGGGCGGGGTGCCGGTGGCCCGCGTGGCGTGGCGGCGGCTGGTGCGCCCCGTGGTCGATGCGGCGTGGGCGCGGCTTCGCTGGCGGTTCGGGGAGCCGCGCACGGTGTGGGCGGAGCACATGCCGCTCGAT
>JAFAYN010000274.1 GCA_019240375.1 Gemmatimonadota bacterium | reverse complement strand
TCCAGACGGCTCTGGGCGCGATCCTGACCGACCCGGACCAGCCGCTCATCTTCGGGCCGGCCATCGTCAACCACTACCCGCCGGTGGGGACGCACTTCCACGCCAGCTCGGGCCCGGTGAAGCTGGTCCTGGAGCGGACGGGCGAGGTGGTCGGCAAGCTGGTCCCGGGCGAGCTGACGGCGTTCGACATCGTGGTCTCCAAGGACGACGAGATCTTCGCCGACATCCTCAACACGCCGCCCGAGGACATCTTCGAGGTGCTGGAAGCCAACCGGCACCTGGCCCACCGGGCGACGTCCGAGACGATGCCGCTCCCGCAGCTCCCCGACACGCTGGTCGCCACGGTGTGAGCGGAGCGGTGACGGACCCGGCGGCGCCGCCCCGCCGCCGGGCCCCGACCCACTGGCTGGCGCAGGTGGTCCCGGGCTCGGTGCCCGGGGTGGACCGTCTCCCCGACCGGGCGGAGGTGGTGGTGGTCGGGGGAGGGGTGGCCGGCGTGTCGGCGGCGTACTGGCTGGCGCGGATGGGCGCCGGGGTGCTCCTCCTGGAATCGCGCCGGCTGGGGTGGGGGGCCACGGGGCGCAACGCCGGGATCATGCTGGCCGGGCAGTCGCCCCTGGAGGACCCCGCCCTCCTCCGCGAGGTGCTGGCGGAGGAAGGGATCGAGGCGGAGTACGAGGAGCCCGGGCACCTGGCCCTGGCCCGCACCCCGGCGATCCGGGAGCGGATGGACCAGGAGGTGGCGGCCCGCCCCGCCACCGCCCCCCCGCTCCGGGTGCTGGACCCCGCCGAGTGCGAGGAATTGCTGGGCCTGCGCATCGCCCCGGATTTCCTGGGCGGACGCTGGCTCCCCGGGGGCGCGGTGGTGCACCCCGCCTGCTTCCTGTACGGGATCGCCCGGGCCGCGGTGCGCCGCGGCGCCCTGGTCGCCACGCAAACCCCGGTGCTGAGCGCCGGGCCCGCCCCCCGCGGCGACGGCGTGCGGGTGACGACGGCGCGCGGAACGGTCCGCGCCCGGCACCTGGTCCTGGCGTGCAGCGCCCGCTCCCCGCTGCTCCGGCGGCGGATGGGGCGGGCGGTCACCCCGGTGCGCGGGCAGGTGCTCGCCACCCGGCCGATGCGCCGGGTCTTCCGGGTGGGGCTGGCGGTGGACTGGGGGACGCTGTACTGGCGCCAGGCCGCGGACGGCGCGGTGGTGCTGGGAGGGTACCGCAACCTGGACCCCGCGGGGGAGACCGGGACGCGCGAAACGCTCCACCCCCGCATCCAGGAGGCGCTGGAGCGCTTCCTCCCGCAAGCCTTCCCCGGGCTCGGGCCGGTGGTGGTGGCGCGGCGCTGGGCCGGGATCATGGACGAGACGGCCGACGGGCGGCCGGTGGTGGGCCGCTGGCCGGACGATTCCGGGGTGTGGGTCTCCGCCGGCTTCGGCGGGCACGGGCTCCCCCCCGCGCTGGGAGTGGCGAGGGCGCTGGCCGCGGCGCTGGTCCGCGACGGCGCCCCGGAAGGGATGGATCGGCTCGACCCCGCACGCTTCAAGGAGTTCCTGCGATGAGCCTGCGCCGCGCGCCCCTGCTGTACGTCTTCTACGAGACCTCCCGGATCCGCGAGCAGCGCGAGCTGTTCGAATCGGTGATCGGGGTCCCGGTCATCGAGGTGGAGCCGCACCTCCCCCACCACCGCCACGGCGTCTTCAAGTACGACGCCGGCGGGATCATCCTCTCGCACAACATGTCCGGCCCCAGCCGCTTCCGCGCGGGAGAGTCGGATGGGATGACGGCGGTGTTCGCCGTCCCCGCCGACTGGCCGTTCGACCGGCTGCGCGCCACCGGGATGGTGACGGAGGGCGCGGGCGGGGTGTTCACCGACGCGGAGGGGCGGCACTTCCGCTTCGTCCCCGACCCGGAGGCGGAGCGCGCCACGGTGGCCGAGCTGGAGCTGACCGTGCGCGACCTGGACGAGGCCGTCGCCTTCTACGGCGGGCCGCTGGGGATGGAGCCGCTGG
>JAFAYN010000184.1 GCA_019240375.1 Gemmatimonadota bacterium | reverse complement strand
GGAGCCGCCCGGTGCGTTCGCTTCGCTCATGGTCCCTTGCGAGAGTCCGGCCGCGTCACGCGGCCGGGAAGGCCTCCACCACCACCGCGATCCCCTGCCCGCCGCCGATGCAGGCGGTCCCCAGCCCGAAGCGCTTCCCCTGCCGCCGCAGCTCGTGCAGGAGGTGGACGGTGATGCGCGCCCCCGACATCCCCAGCGGGTGCGACATGGCGATGGCGCCGCCGGACACGTTGGTCCGCTCCCGGTCGAGCCCCAGCTCCTTTTCCACCGCGCAGTACTGCGAGGCGAAGGCCTCGTTCACCTCCACCAGGTCCATCTGGTTCAGCTCCATCCCGCCGCGCTTCAGCGCCAGGCGCGAGGCCGGCGCCGGGCCGATCCCCATGTGCTTCGGCTCCACCCCGGCGATCCCCCACGAGACCAGGCGCCCGATCGGCTTCACCCCGTTGCGGTCGGCGTACTGCGCCGAGGCGATCACCATCGCCGCGCCCCCGTCGCCGATCCCCGAGGCGTTGCCGGCAGTCACCGTGCCACCCTCCTTGAAGTACGGCTTCAGCCTGGCCAGCTGCTCGATGGTGGTGTCCGGGCGCATGTGCTCGTCGCAGGCGAACTGCGTCTCGCCCTTGCGGCTCTTCAGCGTGATGGGGACGATCTCGGCGTCGAAGCGCTTCTGCTCACACGCCTGCTTCGCCAGCGTCTGCGAGCGGAGCGCGTACTCGTCCACCTGCTCGCGGGTGATCCCGTAGTGGTCGGACAGGTTCTCGGCGGTCATCGCCATGGAGCAGGCGGCGAACGGGTCGGTCAGCGCCTCCCAGAGCAGGTCCTCGTAGAACTTGCCGGAGGGCCCCAGCCGCTGGTCGCCCCAGCGGGCGCCGCGGATCACGTGCGGGGCCTGGCTCATCGACTCCGTCCCGCCCACCAGCGCCACCTCGGCCTCGCCCAGCATGATCTCCTGCGCGCCGGTGACCACCGCCTGGAAGCCGGAGCCGCACAGCCGGTTCAGCGTCAGCGCCGGCGTGTCCACTGGGAGCCCGGCGCGGAGCCCCACGTGGCGCGCCAGGTAGATGGCGTCGGCCGAGGTCTGCAGCGCGTTCCCCATCACCACGTGCCCCACCTCCGCGGCCGGGACGCCGGCCCGCTCCAGCGCGGCCTTGGCGGCGAACACCCCCAGGTCCGTGGCGGAAAAGTCCTTCAGCGAGCCGCCGAACGTCCCCATTCCCGTACGCGCGGCGGAAAGGAAGACGATGTCCGTGTCTTTGCCCTGGGTGCCCATGCCGGATCTTCCTCTGGTGCGAGGGTACAAGTGAAAGGTTTCACAATATTTCGGCCCGGGCGTCCCCCGTCAAGCGCGGGTCCGGACGGCGACGGCGGCGGCCCCCGTGGGGGTAGACCCATCCCCCTGTGGGGTTTATCTTTGGGCCAGCTCGTCGGTTGCGCCGCCCGGCCAGCTCCAGCGGCGCCTCACCGGTCCAGGTTTCCGGACCGGTTTTTTGATTTGCGTACGTCCCCCTACGGTACGCCGCCGCGCGTGCCGATACCATGGGTACACGTCCGCTCCTTCTCCAGTGGTTCCCCGTTCTCCGCGTCACCCGTATGTCGCCACCGATCGTCGAAGAAAGCGTCCGCTCCCACTCCTCCGGCTCCCAGGCCGACGAGCAGGACCCGCGTCCCTCCGCCTTCATGGAATGGGCCCAGGAAAACCGCTCCCTCCTCCGCAGGGTAGGGATCGGGCTGTTCGCCCTGCTGGCGATCGGGGTGGGGGTGTGGAGCCTCCTCCCCGCCCCCGCCGCGCGCGAGGAGATCACCTACTCCGACCTCCTCCGCCGCATCGACGCCGGGCAGGTCGCGTCCATCACCGTGGTCCCGGGGCGGGAGATCCGCGGCGCCTGGTCGGCGGCGCACCCGGCCACCACGGCGCTGGCGCAGGACGGCTTCACAGTCGACTTCCCGCTCGCCTCGGTGGACGGGCTGGCCGCGCGCGCCGAGAAGGCGCACGTGGAGGTGTCGCTGGAAGCGCCCGCCCGCGGGAACCCGTACCGCGACGTGCTGATGATCGTCCTGCAGCTCGGAATCGTGGGGGTGATCGGGTACTTCCTCTTCCAGCACTTCCGCGGGCAGCACAGCAACGACCTGGGCGAGACGGCCAAGTCCACCACCACCTTCGACGACGTGGCCGGGACGCAGGGCGCCGCCGAGGAATTGCGCGAGCTGGTGGAGTTCCTGAAGCGCCCGCAGTCGTTCGCGGCGGTGGGGGCGCGTATCCCCAAGGGCGCGCTCCTGGTGGGCCCCCCGGGGACCGGGAAGACGCTCCTGGCGCGCGCGGTGGCCGGCGAGGCGGACGTCCCCTTCTTTTCCATCTCCGGCTCCGAGGTCACCGGCTTCATCGTCGGGCTCGGCGCGCACCGGCTGCGCACCCTGTTCAAGAAGGCGCGCAAGAAGGGCGGGGTGATCTTCATCGACGAGATCGACGCCCTGGGCGGGAAGCGCGGGCGCAACCAGTCGCACAACGAGGACGACCGCACGCTGAACCAGCTCCTGGTGGAGATGGACGGCTTCGCCCCGTCGGACGGGGTGGTGGTGATCGCCGCGACCAACCGCCCGGACGACCTGGACCCGGCGCTCAAGCGTCCCGGCCGCTTCGACCGGATGGTGACGGTGGGGCTCCCCACCAGCGAGGGGCGCGAGGCGATCCTGCGGCTGCACGCCGAACGGCGCGGCATCCCGCTCCACCCCGAGGTGGACCTGGGCCGGCTGGCCCGGCTCACCCCCAACTCCAGCGGCGCCGAGCTGGCCAACCTGCTCAACGAGGCTGCAATCCTTGCCGCGCGCGAGGGCGAGCCGCGGATCCTCTGGTCGCACATCGAGGGAGCGCGCGACCGGATGCTGCTGGGGAAGGAGCGGGTCGGCTTCACCGCGCTGCAGGCGGAGTGGAACACCGTGGCCTACCACGAGGCGGGGCACGCCATCGCGGGCGTGGTCTGCTGCCCGGAGGACGGGCTGCACAAGGTGACCATCCAGCCGCGCGGTCAGGCGATGGGCGTGGCCTTCTTCTCCCCCGACGCCGACCGGCACCTGTACCGCCGCCGCTATCTCGAGGGGCAGATCGTCAAGGGGCTCGCCGGGCGCGCCGCCGAGGAGCTGGTGTTCGGGGTGGACGCGATCACCAACGGCGCCGGGCACGACCTGGTGCAGGTCAACGGGATCGCCCGCAAGATGGTGTACGAGCTGGGGATGGGGGGGGACACCGGGCTGCTGGTCCACGACGGGCGGCCGGGATCGCTCAGCGGCGAGGCACACGCCCGCATGGACCGGGAGGTGCGCGAGATCCTGGAGGCCCGCTACGCCGACGCGGTGGAGGTGCTGCGCGTGAACCGGCCGGCGCTGGAGGCGCTGGCGCAGGCG
>JAFAYN010000515.1 GCA_019240375.1 Gemmatimonadota bacterium | reverse complement strand
CGGGGTGGTGGGATTGACCCGGTGGACGCCGCTGAGCATGACCAGCGTGGAGCCGCCGTCCACCAGCACGTGCGGGGGTGCCGAGGTCAGGGAAGCGGCCATTGCCGAGGAGAACCCGTCCACCGTCACCGCGGTGCCGCCGCGGATGGTGAGCGAAGTCGTCCGTGACTCCACGGTCCCGCATCCACCCAGCACTGCGCCGGAAGTGTTCTCGATCCGGAAAAGGGCATTGCTGCCTTCGATCTGCACCCCTGCGATTTCAACGGAGCTGCTGTTCTGAACGAGTAGACCGGGACCGAAGGTGTAGATTTGCGCGGATCCCAGGACTGCGCTCCGCACCTGCTGCATGCGGATACCGTTCCCCGAGTCCTGAACCACGACCCCCTCGCAACGGACCCCGTTCACCAGCACGAGGTTGATCCCGGCACTGTGCGCGCCGTTCATCCGTATGTCCGTCACGGAAACCTGGTCTCCCGGCCCGACCACCGAAATCCCGTGGCCCGTTCCGAAGTCCTCCGCATCGACGCCGGAAACGAGGACGTTGGAGACCTGGTTCAGCTCGATGCCGCGACCGAAGCTCGCCATGACGATCTGTCGGAGCCGGACATGCCTGACGCCCGTCGCGCTCACGGCTACGTGGCCGGGGAAGAAGTCACCGCTTCCGAAGATGCCCAGGTTCTCGATGGCCGTGAAGTCACCCGTCAGATTGAAGCCTATCCCGGTGTGGGTGACGAGCACCACGGTGCTCGGCCCGAGCCCCACGACCTCCCGTCCCGCCTCGATGGTGACGGTGGCACCCAGATGGAAGGTCCCCGGGCCGAGCCGAACCCGCGGATATACCGCCAGCGCGGCCCGGATGGCGGCGGTGTCGTCGTTGCCGCAGGGCATCAGGGTCACTTCCCCGGGGAAGCCGGTGATCTCCGGGATTCCCCCCGCGGTCTCGGTGACGCTGATGCCGGGTCCAATCACCAGCGAGTTGGAGTAGCGGATCCCGTCGGGCCGGCGGATGATGAAGTTGTCGATTCTCTCGTACATGAGTCGATGGGGCTGAAGGATGGAGGTCCGTGCCCGGTCTCCCCACACGGCACCAGCGTTTCCGCCTCACGGATGCCGGAGGTGTCGCGGGTGATGAAGTTCCTGAACGGTGCCTTCATGGTTCGTGGCCGAAGGTCCGCCGGGTGCCGTGCGACCCCGGACGGGGTGGGGCCGCACGGTGTGCATCGGAGGGACTACGACCCGGCCACGGCCGGGACCACGTCGACGAACCCACCCTGGATGCGGATGGTGGTACCGTCGAACCGGGTGAGCTGGAAGTAGGCGTCGTCCTCGTTGAAGGTGATCGACAGCTCCTGCAGGAGCCCGATGGCCACCTTTTCCCCCAGCAACAGCGACTGGGTGTAATCGCTCCGCCAGTGCACGCCGGCCGCGTTGCGGAACAGGGCGATGTTCCCGGCCAGCTTGTTCAGCTCCCCGCCCACCCGGATCTGCCCCGCGTCGCTCCCCGTGTACTGCAGCAGCGACAGCCCGTCGGAGCTGGCGAGCACCGGGTACTCGATGACCTTGCTCTCGTCGAAGAACGCCTTGAGGATCGTGGCGCACGCTCCGCTGATGGTGGCGTGCCCCGCCCCGTACGCCGGGTGCGCGGGCGCGCCCTCGGGGAAGGCCTGCGGGAGCAGGTACGACGGGTAGCGCGTCACCGTGCTCCCGAAGTACGGCGCCAGCCCGCCCGAGGTCAGCGAGTCGACGATGCTCCGGTCGATCGGGTAGGTGCGCGTCCCGCTGATCTGGTTCTGGACGCGCCCGCCGTACTCCTCCGGACGCAGTCGGCGGTGCACCCCCCACTTCTGCCACCACACCGTGCGACAGGCACGGCCGGTGACCTCGGTCAGCACCTCGATGACGTGCGGGTCGCCGAAGGTGCAGAAGCCCGACTCGGTCGGCGAGCTGGGCGCCGGCGGCTCGTACGGGTTTCCCGTGTCCTTGGGGAACTCCCGGTCGCGCATCGGCACCGCGCCCGCGTCGGGGGCCACCCCGTTGCTCATCGGCTCCGACAGGAGGAGCCACGCCGCGTTGTACCAGGCGTTGATCACCAGGTCGAAGTGCACGTAGTTGGCCCCGTCGCGCAGGTTGCGGATGAAGCGGCGGGTGGTGAAGTCGAACTGGTCGTTGCCGCGGAAGTCCTCGCCGTTCTGGGCGCGCAGCCACCAGGCGAAGTCGGTCAGGTAGTCGGCCGCGGCGCCGAGTTCGGGGTAGCCCTGGACGGTCTGCTGCCGCTGGTCGATGACCTGCGAGCCATAGGCGATGTAGCCGTCGGTGGAGTTGCGCCCCTGCCCGGTCGCCTTGCGCGGATCGGCGTTCCCCTTGAGGAGAAACTGGGAGACGTAGGGCCCCACCTGCTCGCCCGGGTAGATCCCGCGGAAGACGTTCTGCGGGGTGACCGGGACCGTGCCGCCGAACTGCGGGAACTCGCTGTTGAGCGAGTTTATGGCCGCGGTGATCAGCGGATCGGAGCCGTAGCTGCCGAAGTACACGTCGCGCGCGACGGCCATCCAGTACAGCTCGCCCTGCTCGTGCGCTTCCACGGCGCTGTCGAAGCGCGGCGCCGGCGGGATGGTGGGCTCCTGCGAGTCGGGGCCTTCCAGGTTGAAGGCGAAACCGGCCTGCGGGTTGGTCAGCTTCATCCGTCGGGCGCCGTCGGCGATGAAGCCGACCAGGATCTGCCGGAAGTCGTCGGGGTCACGGCTCTCCAGGGCGCGCAGGAGCGAGCCGTAGGAGACCGGTTCCGGGTCGCCGTACTCGTCGTGCCGGAGCCCCTTGGAGAAGTTGCCGGTGAAGGGCTGGTAGGCGGCGACCAGCCAGCCGGAGTTCGGCGGGACGTACCCCGGCTGGTCGTAGTTGGTCTCGTCGCCGTTGTTGTCGTCCGCCACGCGCGGACGCTCGGCGGCGAGCTCCGCCGCCTGCTGCCGGATGCCGAGGGCGGCGAGCCGCCGCTCTTCTTCGCGTCTGGGTAGCTGCGCCATACCTGCTCCTGGGGTGTGGATGGTGGGCCTCGCGGTGCGGCGTCCACCGCTCCCGCCCGATTCCCCGTCATCGCGGGACGTCCCGCCTGGCTGCGGAACGCGAAAGGCCCCCGACCCGGCGATGTGCCGGGCGGGGGCCTTTTCAGCCCTGCTGTCGAATTGTTCGGCGGCTTCCCACGGGAGCCGCCACCCTGGAGCCCGGACGCAAAACGGCCCTGTCCCGGGCGTTGTGCCGGGCAGGGCCGAATCGGCCGTGCTCACATCATGTATCTGAGGAGAAAGCTACACTGCGGAGCTATGGGTGTCAATAGTGTCGTATTGTGCGCGTATGTTTGTCGTATATCACAGGCAAAAGGGAGGAGGGTGCGAGGGATGCGGGGCGTGGTTACTATGTCGTTGCCAACGTCCACCCCGTCCCGGAGCGGCCCGCTTGAACATCCTCGTGCTGAACGTCGGCTCGTCCTCGCTCAAGTTCCAGCTCATCGCCACCGACGAGGAGCGCTTCGCCGACAACTCCGACACCCGCCTGGCGTGGGGGCAGATCGAGCGGATCGGCGGGGAGGCGGTGTACACCTTCCGCGCGGGCGACGGCGAGCCGGTGAAGGGGACCGCCCCGCTCCGCGACCACCGCGCGACCGTGGAGTTCATCCTGTCGTGGATGACCGGGGCGGAGTCCGGCGTCCCCATCGACAGCGTGGCGGAGATCGGGGCGGCGGGGCACCGGGTGGTGCACGGCGGGGAGCGCTTCGTCCGGTCGGTGGGGATCGACGACGCGGTGCTGCGCGGGATCGAGGAGACCATCGACCTGGCCCCGCTGCACAACCCGGCCAACCTGCGCGGGATCCAGGCGGTGCGCTCGGTGCTGGGCCCCGGCGTGCCGCAGGTGGCGGTGTTCGACACCGCCTTCCACCACACCCTCCCCGAGCAGGCGTACCTGTACGCCATCCCCTACTCCCTGTACCGGCGGCACCGGGTGCGCCGCTACGGCTTCCACGGCACCTCGCACCGCTTCATCGCCTACCGCTACCGGCAGCTCACCGGGCGCAGTCGCGAGGAGGTCCGCCTGGTCACCCTGCACCTGGGGAACGGGTGCTCGGCGTGCGCCATCGCGGGCGGGGAGTCGGTGGACACCTCCATGGGGTTCACCCCGCTGGAGGGGCTGGTGATGGGGACCCGCTCCGGCGACCTGGACCCCGCCATCCTGGACTACATCGCCCAGAAGGAGGGATTGTCGCTGGCCGAGGTGGAGTCGCTCCTCAACAAGCAGTCGGGGCTGCTGGGGATCTCCGGGCTCACCAACGACATGCGCGAGCTGCTGGCCGAGGCGGAGCAGTTCGACGACCGGCGCGCCCGGCTCGCCATCGACATCTTCTGCTACCGCGTGCGCAAGTACGTCGGGGCGTACCTGGCGGCGTTGGGCGGGGCGGACGCCATCGTCTTCGCGGGCGGGATCGGGGAGAACGCCCCCGCCGTCCGGGAGCGCATCTGCCAAGGGCTGGAGTGGCTGGGGGTGCGGGTGGACCCGGAGCGCAACGCGGCGCACGTGGGCGGACGCGAGGGGCGGATCGGGACCGACGCGTCGCGCCCGGAGGTGTGGGTGATCCCCACCGACGAGGAACTGCTGATCGCCCGCGACACCTGGCGGGTGGTGCACGGGATCGAGACGCGGTACTGACCCGGAGGGAGGGCCGGGAGCGAAGCGCGCCCCGGGGAGACCGACTCCCCGGGGCGCGCCCCTTTCCGGACCCCAGCGGGCGGGCCGCTACCCGTCCGCCGCCTGCACCGAAAGGGACAGGTCGGCGACGGACAGCAGCGGCTGCTTGTCGCTCGTCCCCCCGAACACCTGGAGCCCGATGTTCACCTGCGGGTCGCCGTCCAGGGTGGGGTGGGTGTTCCTCCGCCACACGTCCACCGCGGCCGCGAAGGGGACCGTGAACGTCGGCGGGGTGGAGGCGGACACCGCCGCCCCGGTGGGGGGCATCAGCGTGACCGGGAGCGAGATCCGCGGGAGCTGCGTGTTCCCCGGGATCAGCTGGTACGAGTACGCGCCCGACATCGACACGTCCACCGAGGTGCTCCCGTCACCGCCCGAGAAGAGCCCCTCGTAGAACCCGTTCAGCCTCCCTTCCAGCCCGTCCGGGCCCACCGGCTGCACCGTGTCCAGCGAGAAGGCGGGGTAGGCGAGCCGCGGCACGATCGGGTCGGCGAAGCGCACCACCGGCGTCTGGAAAAGGAAGCCGTCGCGGGTGGCGACCCGCGCCGAGTCCTCCACCGGGAAAAGGAGCTTGTTGCGCTGCACGTAGATGGAGGACCAGGCGTTCTGGTACGCCAGCACGTCGATCCCCGGGAGGAGCACCGTGCGCGTGGGGATGTTCCTCGCCTCCCCGTACTTCAGGTTGCCGTCCGCGCTCCCGTCGCGGGGGACGTACACGTACGCGATCACCACGTTCTCCGGCGGGGTGGGGAGGGGGACCGCGTCGTACTCCTCGGGCGCGATCTGCACCACCATCGCCGGGAGGGTAATGGTGCCGTTGGAGATGGTGGCGTCCCTGCCGCCGGGGTCCGCCCCCAGCTTCCAGGTGGCCGGCACGCCGTCGATCAGGATGCTGACGATCTCGGTGCGGGCGTCGGCCTCGTCCGATTCGCCGGCCAGCAGGCTGGCGAAGTCGATGCGCACCCGCTGCGGGAGCGCGGCGGCCATCGCCCGGAGCGCCACCTCCTTCGCGTGCTCGCTCGCCACCGCCTCCAGGTAGGTGGTGAACGCCTCCACCGCCCTTCTGGCGCCGTCCACCACCCCCTGCGCCACCACGCCCCCGTTCACCAGGCGCAGGTAGCGGTTGAAGTCGGCCAGGATCCCCGGGTAGGCGGTGACGAACTGGGCCAGCGCCTGGAACAGCTCCGGCTTTTCCAGCAGCGACCGCACCGCCGCGTCGGGCGTGGTGTTCAGCTCGATGGTGGTCTGCACCAGGTCCTGCGCGGCCTGCGGGTACAGGTACTGGAACGAGTAGTCC
>JAFAYN010000005.1 GCA_019240375.1 Gemmatimonadota bacterium | reverse complement strand
TCGTCCGACCGTTGATCATGTAGACTTCGGATTGAGATGGGCACGGACCGGCGGGGCGGCTCGTGCCCTGTAAACGCTGCGGCGACCTGCTCGGGCCGTCCATGGAGCGCGAGCCCGCCGTGGGCGGGCCCGCAGGGTCGGCCGTGTCTCCGGGAGCAGCTTAGTTCCTTTTCAGCCGCACCGCCAGGAACTTGCCGTCGAAGTCGACGCCCCCGTTCCGCATCGAGACGGTGCCGCTGATGCTCATGCCGTCTTCCCGGAACTTCAGGAACACGCTGGTGTCGCCTTTCAGGATGGTCCTGATCGTGTCGTGCGCCAGGATCCCCTCGTTCCGCCACCCCGTCCGGCTGGAGATGCTGAACCCGGTGAAGGGGGGGATGTACCCCTTCGCGTCGGGGAGCACCATGGTGCCGCCCAGCACCGGGTAGTCCGGGAGCGGACCGGAAAGGAAGGCGAGCTCCCCGGTGCAACGGAAGACTCCCCCGGACGTGCGGCCGCGGAAGCCCTCGGATTCCCACTCGTAGAACTCCATGGTCATGGAGTCGACGGTGCAGGTCGACGCGTCCGATCCCGGGATGTGCAGGTCGTAGGCCCGGTAAGACCAGGTCCCCGAAAGGTCCGGAAAGGGCGACTTAGGCTCGGTGATGATGTCGGGCCTGCACCCCGCCAGTAGCGCGGTCAGGACCAGGGCACGGCGAGCCCCCCGCATCGGCACGCTCATTTCGCGCCCTCCACGTCGATGCTCCAGTAGCCGAGCAGCCGGTACGAAGGCGCGCCCTCCACGGTCGACAGCCGGAAGTCGTGCACCGTGTACCCCTTCCCCGGCGCGGGAGGACGGACGATCAGGTCGCCGACGACCTCCCCGGAAAGGAGGGGCGCCGGATCGATGTGGACGGTCCCGAACCGGTCGGACTTCGTCACGAAGTGCGCAGGGGAAACGGGGATCCCTCCGGTCCGGACGAATTCCACCTCCACCCCCTCCGCGCCCCGTCCGGTGTTCGACCAGACGAAGATGATGGAGTACGGGAGGCTGGCCCCGAGCTGGATCGAGATGACCGAGTCGGCCCGGTCGGTCGTGAACGTCTTCATGGTGAAGTTCGGGAGCCGGATCTCCTTGAAGGGAGGCGGCGGATAGATCGTCAGGTCCCCGGTCACCTCGCCGTAGGTGGAGGCCCGCGGCCGCAGGAACAGGGTCCCCCCGGCGTCGGAAACGACGGTGAAGCTGTCCGGGGTGATCGCCAGCCCCCCGGTACGCTGGAAGTGGGCTTCGACCCCGGTGGCGGGCTGCCGGTTGGCGCCGTAGAAGAGCTTGATCTCGTATCCGAAGTAGGGGTACGGGACCCCCACCTCCCCCAACTGGAGCACCTCGCCCGGGGCGCGCGAGGTCGCCATCCGCACCGGCACCCGGATCGGGGGGACCGGGTTGGGAGGGTAGACCCACAGATCCCCGGTGACCTGCCCTTCCTCCCGTGCCTTGCTCTCCAGGAAGAACCTTCCCGTAGAGTCCGACCGGGTGTCCAGGGTGTCGGATTCGAGCTTCACCCCGCCGGTCCGGACGAAGCGGACGGCGACCCCTTCGGCGGGGCCCTTGGGGAAGCCGATGCTCCGGCTGAGGAACCCCTGGTACCGGACCTGGGCCGTGTCGCAGGTGCCGACCCCCGTGCAGGGGTCGCAGGCCGCGAGGGCCAGCAGCAGCAACGGAAGAAGCCTGAGAAGCATCCTCGCCTGGCGTGTTGTCTCCCGGAGGGAGGGTGTGGTGCTCCTCCGGCTCGGTGGACCAGAGAATTTCATGAGCAATCTACACGTGAACGCGGGTCCTGTCGATGACAGAACCCGTTCGGAATTCAGGAGTTGCTACGTGTCCGCCCCGATTGGGACCGGCTGTGGGACGTCGGGACGGACTCGTGGGCGGCCGTCCGCGTCTCCGGCCAGCTCCTCGCGCACCGCCGCGAGCACCTCCTCCACCGTCACCTCCCGTATGCACTCCATCGCGGCGCACCCCTCGCTCAGGTTGCACGGGGCGCAGGGCGTGGCGTGGGTGAGGACGCGGACCCGCTCCCCGAGGGGACGCCACTGCACGATCGGGTTCATCCCGGAGGTCAGCACGACGGCCGGCACCCCCGCCCCGGCGGCGAGGTGGCCCGCCACCGAATCGACCGAGACGACCAGCCGCGCGCCGGCCACGGTCCCGGCGAACTCGTTCCACGAGAGCCGGTCGCACAGGTTGTGGCACCCCGCCCGCCCCCCGATCGCCCGGTCCGCCTCTGCCGCCTGCGCGGCGCCCGCCCCCGTGAAGACCAGCGTGTGCCCCTCCGCCAGGAGGTGGCCGGCCAGGGCGTGCCACTTCGCGGCGGGCCACTCCTTGAGCTGCAGCCCGGCTCCCATGTGGAGGAGCAGGTACTCCCCCCCCGGCGCCTTCCCTTCCCCGCCGGGCGTCCGCTCCGGCGCGAGGGGGGGGAGGGAGTACCGGACCTTCGCCACCCCCGCGAACCGCGCGTCCAGGCGGGCCAGCAGCTCGCGGTGGGACTCGGCCTGGTGGCGCTCCGCCTCCTCCCAGTCGAACGGGTGGGTCAGGAGCGGAGCGAACCCCGCGCTGGTGTACCCCGCCCGCACCGGGATCCCCGCCTGCCAGAGAAGGGGGATCGCGTTGGGGAAGAAGGGGTGGAGGTCGACGGCGACGTCGTAGCCGACCTCGCGGATCTCCGCCAGCGCCCGCCGCCGGGTCGCCGCGTACCGGCGGAAGCGGGCCGCCCGCCCCTCGCCCGAGCGGATCAGCTTCCAGTGGTCCACCGTGTGGACCCACCGGACGAGCGGGTGCCCCTGGAGCACCGCGCGGGACCAGCTCCCGGTCACCACCCCGATCTCCGCCTCCGGCCAGACCTCCCTCACCAGCGGGAAGACGGCCGAGGCGATCACCGCGTCACCTAGGTGGCCACCGACGGAGAGCAGGACGCGCCGCGGATCACTGGCCGGGCCGGCCGGGCGCCCGGAACGGACCGTGGCGCCCAGCAGAGCGTCGATCGCGCGGAGCCCGCCGACGAGCAGCGGATTCCGCGCGAGATACCTGCCGTGCAGGAGAGAAGAGGGGTGTGCCGGACCTGCTCGCATGGAAAGTCCCTACGCCGCGCGACCGCTCCGCGCGCCGCCCGCCGCTCCCGGAGTGCCGAACCGGGGAAGCGCCTCCGGCTCCCCGAAGAAGTCGCGGTAGGCGCGGAGCACCGCCTTGAGCCGCGTGTACTGCAGGCGGACCAGCTTGGGCGCCAGGCAGCGGTACACGGAGTACATCAGCGCAAGCGGGAGTCGGGCGGGGTAGAACCTCCGCACCAGGAGGAGCATTCCACGCACCGTGTGGTAGTCGTGGAGGGGGCTGCTGTACTGCACGCTCTGTCCTCCCTTGTGCCAGACCGTGCTCCCCGGCGCGTACAGGAGGCGCCACCCGGCCTCGCGGGCCCGCAGGCACCAGTCCACCTCCTCCGAGTACAGGAAGTAGCGCTCGTCCAGCAGCCCCACGCTTTCCAGGAGCGCGCCCCGGACGAGCATGCTCGCCCCGGTGACGTAGTCCGGCTCGATCACCTCCGACCAGCGGTCCAGGTCGGTCTGCTCGGCGCCCAGGTGGCGCGTCAGCCCCGACCAGCGGACCACGGTCCCCCCGGCGATGGCCTGGATGCGCCCCGGATCGCTGTAGTACATCAGCCGGGACCCCACCATCCCCGCCCGCGGATCGCTCTCCGCGACCTCCACCATGGCCGACAGGGCCCGGGGGTCGATGACGGTGTCGTTGTTGAGCAGCCACACGTAGGCCGCATCCCCGCGCGCCTGCGCGTACCGCAGCCCCACGTTGTTCCCGCCTGCGTAGCCCAGGTTCCCACCCGTCTGGATCAGCACCAGCGGCGCGTCCCCGCCCTCGCCCCGCTCCGCCGCCGCGCGGTCCAGCTCCACGTACCGGATGGGCTTGGACACCGCGGGGGAGCACAGGGGACGCAGCGAAGCCGCTTCTGGAACGCCGGCCTGCCGCTCGCCGCTCGCCCACGCCGCGATGTGCTCCAGCGAGTCGTT
>JAFAYN010000486.1 GCA_019240375.1 Gemmatimonadota bacterium | reverse complement strand
GGCGGGAAGCGGCGGATCACCCTTTCGGCGGAGACCACCCGCGCGCTGAGGGAGATCACCACGAGCGAAGGGACCACCCAGTTCATGACGCTGCTGGCCGTCTGGCAGCTCCTCCTGGCCCGCTATTCCGGGCAGGACGACGTGCTGGTGGGGACCCCCACCGCCGGGCGCACCCGGGTGGAGCTGGAGCCGCTGGTCGGCTTCTTCGTGAACACCCTGGTTCTGCGCACCGACCTGTGCGGCGATCCCGGCTTCCGCGAGCTGCTGGGCCGCGTCCGGGAAGCCACGCTGGGCGCCTACCAGCACCAGGACCTCCCCTTCGAGCGGCTGGTGGAGGAGCTGGCCCCGGAGCGCAGCCTGACGCACTCGCCGCTCTTCCAGGTGATGTTCTCCTTCGACAACGCGTCCGGATTCGGCGCCGGGGGAGGCGGCGGAGGGGAAAGGGCGCCCCTCCTGGAAGGGGTGTCGCTGTCCCCGCTCTCCCACGGCCGGACCGTGGCGAAGTTCGACATGCAGCTCACGGTGGAGGAGCAGGGCGAGCACATGGCGGGCGTGCTGGTCTACCGCGCGGAACTGTTCGAGGACGCCACCATCGAGCGGATGCTCCGGCACTTCCGCGCCCTCGCCGACCAGGTCGCCGCCGACCCCGACCGGCGCATCGGCGAGTTCGACCTCCTCACCCCCGAAGAGCGCGCTCAGCTCCTCGACGCCAGCCTCACCCGGCGCGACCACCCCCGGACGACGGTCCACGAGCTGTTCGCGGAGCAGGTGGCGCGCACCCCCGACGCCGCGGCGCTGGTCTTCGCCGGGGAGACGCTGACCTACGCGGCCCTCGACGCGCGGGCCAACCGCCTGGCGCACCTGCTCCGGCGGCGCGGCGTAGGCCCCGAGGTGACGGTGGGGATCTCCCTCCCACGCACCCCGGAGATGGTCGTCGCCCTCCTGGCTGTGCTCAGGGCCGGCGGCGCCTACGTTCCCCTCGACCCGGCGTACCCGCAGGAGCGCCTGGGCTACATGATCGAGGATGCCGGCGCCCGCCTCGTCCTCACCGGGAGCGCCCTGGCCGACCGTCTGCCGGAAGGGATCGAGACGCTGGCGCTCGACCGGCTGGCGGAGGAGCTGAACGTCCTTCCCTCCGACGCGCCCGAGACCGGAGTGCTGCCGGAGAACCTTTCGCACGTGATCTTCACGTCGGGCTCCACAGGCCGTCCCAAGGGGGTGATGATCCGCCACTCCTCCACCGTTGTCCTCCTCCACTGGCTGCGCGAGAACGTGTCGGACGAGGAGCGCAGCGCCGTGCTCGGCTCCACCTCCATCAACTTCGACGTTTCCATCGCCGAGATCTTCGGCACCCTCTGCTGGGGCGGCACGCTGTTCCTGGTGGAGAACGCCCTGGAGCTGGCCAGCTTCCCCGACCGGGAGCGGATCGTCTACGCCAGCATGGTTCCCACCGCCGCGGCCGAGCTGCTGCGTATGGGCACCATCCCCGCCGGCGTGCGGACGCTGAACCTGGGCGGCGAGGCGCTGCCCAACGACCTGGCCCAGGCGCTCTACGCCACCGGCACGGTCGAGAAGGTCGGCAACCTGTACGGCCCCACCGAGGACACGACGTACTCCACCTACTCGCTGGTGGAGCGCGGTGGAGAGCAGGTGTACGTCGGCCGCCCGGTGACGAACACGCGAGCGTACGTGCTGCTGGACGGCGGGCTCCAGCCGGTTCCCCTGGGCGTCGTCGGCGAGCTGTACCTGTCCGGAGACGGACTGGCGCGCGGCTACGCCAGCCGGCCCGACCTGACGGCGGAGCGCTTCCTGCCGGACCCGTTTGGAGAGCCGGGCGCGCGGATGTACCGGGTGATGGACCGCGTCCGCTGGCGGCCGGACGGGGAGCTGGAGTACTTCGGGCGGACGGACTTCCAGGTGAAGGTGCGGGGCTTCCGGATCGAGCTGGGGGAGATCGAGACGGCGCTGCGGACGCACGGGGCGGTGCGCGACGCGGTGGTGCTGGTGCGCGAGGACGCCCCCGGAGACCGGCGGCTGGTGGCCTACGTGGTCGCCGCGGAGGGCGCGGAGACACCAGCCGCCGCGGAGCTGCGGGCTCACCTGCGGCAGCGGGTGCCGGAGTACATGATCCCGGGTGCGTTCGTGGCGCTCCCGGAGCTGCCGCTGACGCCCAACGGCAAGGTGGACCGCAGGGCGCTCCCCGCCCCGGAGCACGTGGGCGACGATGCGGCGGAGTACCTTGCGCCCCGCGACACGGTGGAGCTGGAACTGGCGGGGGTCTGGGAGGAGGTGCTGGGGGCCTCGCCGGTGGGCGTGCGCGACAACTTCTTCGCCCTGGGCGGGCACTCGCTCCTGGCCGTGCGGCTGATGGCCCGGATCGAAACGGTGCTCGGCGCACGGCTCCCGCTCGCCACCCTGTTCTCGGCGCCCACGGTGGAAAGCCTCGCCGCGATCCTGCGGCGGGAGTCGGACGGCCCCGACGCCTCGCCGCTGGTGCCGATCCGCGCATCGGGCGGCCGGCCTCCGCTCTTCTTCGTGCACCCGGTGGGTGGCGACGTGCTGTGCTACGCCCCGCTCAACCGCCACCTGGGCGCCGACCAGCCCTTCTACGGGCTGCGCTCCCGCGCCCTGACCGGCGGGGCGGCGGACGCCACCGTCGAGGCGATGGCGAGCGACTACGTGGCCGTCCTGAGGGAAGCGCAGCGCGCGGGGCCGTACCGGCTGGGCGGGTGGTCGATGGGCGGGGTGGTGGCCTTCGAGATGGCCCGCCAGCTGGAAGCCGCCGGAGAGCGGGTGGAGGTCCTGGCGCTGGTGGACTCCATGATCCCGGCGCTCGCAGGGCGTAGCTTCCCGCAGAGCGAGGCGGTGCTGGTGCGCACCTTCGCCGCCGACCTGGGGCTCCCGCTGGACGACGCCCTGCTGTCGGCGGGCGGAGACGCGGAGGCGGACACCCGCGAGTACGTGCGGCGCGTGCTGGAGGCCGCGCGGAGCGCCGGGCTCGTCCCGCCGGACCTGGGCTTCGAGCAGGTCTGGCACCTGTACGGGATCTTCCGCGCCAACCTCCGGGCCATGTACGAGTACCGCCCCGGCGGCTACGGCGGCCGGGTGACGCTGCTGCGCGCCGCGGAGCACGACCCCGCGGAAGGGGAGATCCTCGGGTGGGAGTCCGTCGCGGCGGGCGGAGTGGAGACTCGGGTCGTCCCCGGGAACCACTTCACCCTGGTGCGCGAGCCCCACGCGGCGGAGCTGGCGAGCGCCCTGGCGGAGTTCCTGGAGTGAGCGCCATGGCACTTGACTCCCGGACCACCTGGACCGATATTGCGGCCCACCTGAACCCAAGGAGGGCGCGATGCTGATCGACGCACGGAAGGTGGCCCGGATCCTCGGGGGAGAGGGCACCCTGGGGAAGCGGATCCGCACGGTGAACGAGCTGCGGCGGGCGGTGGAGACCGGGCTGTCGGTGGAGGCGCTGGACTCGGTGGTCCACTACGTCTCGCACGACGAGCGGAGCGCCACCGAGTTGAAGTACCGCATCGTCCCCAAGACCACGCTCCAGCGGCGGCAGCGGCTCACCTCCGAGGAAAGCCAGCGGCTGGAGCGGCTGGCCCGTATGACGGCGCAGGCCGAGCAGGTCTGGGAGGACCGCGCGCTCGCGCACGAGTTCCTCACCTCGCCGCAGCCGCAGCTCGGCGACGAGCGCCCGGTAGACCTGGCCCGCAGCGACCTGGGCACGCGCGAGGTCGAGGACCTGCTGGCCAAGCTGGAGTACGGGCTCCCGTCCTGATGCTCGTCGCGTGGAGGATCTGCAAGACCCGCCACCCGCCGTTCGACGGCACGGGGGCGATGCTCCAGGGCGCCCGGTGGAACTCCCCCGGGCGCCCCGTCGTGTACGCCGCCGACAGCTTCGCGGGGGCCATCCTGGAGATCCTGGCCCACTCCCTCCGCCCGCGGACCCTCCCGGGGCCGCACCACGCGGTCCGCATCGAGATCCCCGACGACCGCGTGGAAGTGCTCGACCCCGCCGCCCTCCCCGGCTGGGACGCCCGCGACTCCCCCGAGGCGCGGACCTTCGGCGACCGGTGGCTGGCGGAGGGCCGCTCCGCCGCGCTGGTCGTCCCCTCCGTCCCCGGCCGCCCCGCCGCGCGCAACGTGCTGGTGAACCCCCGGCACCCGGACACACCCCGGATCGTGGTCTCCCCTCCCTTCCCCGTCCCCTGGGACGAGCGTCTCTTCTGACGCAAGTGTGACGCTGGGCGGCTACGGGCGGTATCCGCCCGTACGGGTCAGTTCCGGCCGCCGCCCCGACGTGGAGGGGTTCAGTCGTCCCCCTCGTCCTCCTCCACCTTCTTCACGGTGATCTTCAGGTCCTCGCGGCCTTTCGCGGCCTCCTCGACCAGCCGGCGTACCTCGCCGCCGGTGTACTTCGCGAAGTCGCTCGCCGGCTCCGCCTCGCCCTCGATCCACAACGTGACCCGGAGCTGAATCGCCTTACGCACGCCGCCTCCTCGTCGGGCGTTCCGGAGCGGCGCCCTGGCCCAGCGGCACCCAGCTCCCGTTCTGCTGCACCTCGATCCGGGTGATCGGGTGGATCTCCCAGATCGTCCCGCGCGTGCGCCCCACCTGGTCCGGGTGCTCGGGATCCAGCATCAGCCATCCGGTGATCCGCACCCGCGAGCGCGAGCGGATCGCCCCGCGCACCGCCGCCAGCGTCCACTCCGGGTGCCGAGCGCGGACCGCCGGCGTGGTCTCCACCACCACCGACCGCGTGCGGTCCTCCCCCTCCCCGCCCGTGAGCCACAGGTGCCAGTCGCGCATCTCCGTGTCGGCGCCGTGGCAGTTCGGGGACTCCGGACCCTCCACCTTGGCCCCCGCGAAGTACCCCTCCACCACCAGGGGCACCCCCTCGTAGCGCCCGACCTCGCCGCGCGCGGGGGCGCTCCACCGGGCACGGTCCTCCCTTGCAACGTCCCTGGGCCAGGGAAGGTTCAGCAGCGTGTCGACGGGGAGCGGGACCGGACGCGCCGGCTCGTCGATCCGGTTCTTGAGGCGGTTGAGCGCCGGGTCCCCGCCGTCTCCCTCGGGAGGGCACCCCCGGAACGCGGCGAGCTCGGGTGTGGGCTTGGCGCCGGAGTGCCAGGAAGACTCGACGCCAGGAGATCCGGAAGACCTGGAGGGAGCCCCCGGCGAGGTAGAGCCCGTGGGCGAGGGAGCCCCTCTCTTCGGAAGGTTCCCTGCGATCGACCCCGGCGCGCGCTGGCCGAGCACGTACCCGATCGCGATCCCCAGCAGCAGGGTGAGGAGGAGCGCGAGCAGCGAAGGGGAACTTCGACCCGCGGTGGAGTGCAGGCGCATAGGTTTTACGTGAGAGCCAGTGGCGGGAGAAACCCTCGACTGCCGGGCTCGCCGCAAGTTCCAAACCGTACGACAGACGGAACTGCGGCTCTCCACAACCTACATCCGTACGTAAAATGACATTCTTGTAAACGCCATACGCCTACGGTATCGTTCGATCAGCGCCGGAGTCTTCGGGGCCCCTGACCCAATTCTCTCCCTGCGCACGCGAGGTGGTCCATGCACCGCGTCTCCTTGCTGGTCGCGCTCGTGCTCACGCTCGGGTTGTGTTCGTGCCACACCATCGACGGACCCGAGGCCACGACCGGCCCGCGCAACATTAGCACCCTGGAGCGTGCCTACCGGCTGGCGAACGGCACGCTCCTCCCCGCGGGCACGGTCCTGTCGGAGACGGTGGACGCCACGGGTCGGCCGTTCATCCACTTCCAGCTCCCGGACGGTTACAAGCTGGTCAGCGCCAGCCTTGCCGCCGAGGACGGCGAAGAACCGGCCCTGGACGACGCCGGAGGGATCACCTGCACATGCCAGAAGGGTACCGGGTGCAATCCGTTCAGGGCGAGCGGGCCCGCGGGAACGGTGATCGGCTGCTCGATGAAGGACACCTGCACGCAGTGCCTGCAGCAGGTCACGGCGCTCTCCCGGAGCCCGAAGGGCGTGACCCTCCGGATGGATCGTGAGGCCGACATCCTCCACGTCGCGGCGGGGATCTCCTACGTCCTGGGCCCGG
>JAFAYN010000481.1 GCA_019240375.1 Gemmatimonadota bacterium | reverse complement strand
CCCCCTCCTCCAGGATGCGGAGCCGCGACCGCACGCCGTCCAGGAGCCGCGCCGCAGTCTCCCCGCCCGAGGCCGGGAGGACCGCGTCGGGCGCGAGCCCGTCCAGCAGCGCCGCCGCGGAGCGGAGGGCGCGCAGCGAGGCCGAGGCGTCGCCCGTGCGGGCGAGCGCGTCCGCCAGCGCCAGGTGCGCCACCACCAGCCCCCGGTCCAGGTAGAGCGCGCGCCGTGCCGCGGCCACCGCGTCGGCGAAGCGGCGCCCCTGCAGGAGGAGGACCGCGCGCAGGTACAGGAGCTCGGGACAGGCCGGGTACCGGTCCAGCGCGGCGGCGCACGCGGCCTCCGCCTTCCCCAGCTCGCCCCGGTCCGCGTGGCCGCGGACCCGCGCGACCCACCCGGCCTCTTCCTCGCCCGCGGCGGTCTCCACCGCCTCCTCCCTCGTGGGCGCCGCCCCGGGGGGCTCCACCTCCGCCCACGCGGCGCGCGGCGCGGGAGCGGCTTCCACGACGGGCGCAGGCGCGGGCACGGAAGCGCGCGCGCCCGGGCGGCGCCGCCGGTACGCCAGCCCCGCGCCGGTGGTGACCACCTCGCACGGGACGAGCTCCCCGAGCGGGGGGTCGGACGCGCCCAGGAAGAGCCAGCCGTCCTCGGCGAGCGCCCCCACCAGCTTCCCGGCCACCTCGCGCACGGTTTCCTCGTCCAGGTAGATCAGCACGTTGCGGCAGAGCACCAGGTCCATCCCCCACGCCCCCGCCGCGGCGTAGGCGGCGGGATCGTCGGCAAGGTTGAGGGGGCGGAACGCCACCTCCGCGCGCACCTCCGGGCGCGGGCGGAAGGCGTCGCCCTCCCGCTGCAGCCAGGCGCGCGCCGTCCGCTCCGGGACCCCGCGCAGCGACCAGGGTCCGTAGCGCGCCGCCGCGGCGGCGCCCAGGCGGGCGGGGGACACGTCCGTCCCCAGCACCCGGTGCGCCCCGCCCGCGTCCGCCTCGCGCAGGAGGATGGCGAGGGTGTACGCCTCCTCCCCCGAGGCGCACGCCGCGCTCCAGCAGCGGATCTCGTGCGCCGGCCCTCGTCGGGAGCGGATCTCGGGGAGCACGCGCTCCCGGACGAAGTCGAGCTGCTCCGGCTCGCGGAAGAAGTACGTTTCCCCGACCGTCAGCTCCGACACCAGCTCCCCGAACAGCGCGGCGTCTTCCGCGACACGCGCCACGAAGCGGTCCGTGCGCCGGATCCCCGCCCGCTCCATCGTCCGCCCCACCCCCGCCGCCACCCACTCCGCCCGCTCGGGAGGGAACACCAGCCCGGTGCGCTCCCGGAGGAGCCGGACCAGCTCCGCCACCCCCTCCGCGGACCGTCCCCGCGTCACGCCGCGCCCCCCGCCCTGTCCGCCAGCGCCGCGTCGAGCCGGTCGGCCTCCGCCGCCGACAAAAAGGTCGCCGGGTCGTGGATCAGCAGGAGCCCGTCCGGGAGCCGGGCCACCCCGGCGACGTGGCCCGGGTCCGCCACCAGCGCCCCCGCCGGCTCGATCGCGGCCGGGTCCACCACCGCCATTCCCACCGCCGCGTCCACCCACAGGGCGACGGTACGCGCCCCCGCCCGCGCCACCACGAACACGTCGTCCGGGTGGAGCGGGCGCTCCGGGAGGCGGAAGCGGCGCCGCAGCGCCAGCACGGGCACCGTCTCGCCGCGCAGGTCGATCACCCCCTCGACCACCGGGGGCGCGCCCGGGAGCCGGGCCACCGCCACCGCGCGCACCACCGAGCGCACCTCCGTGACGGCGATGCCGCAGCGCTCCGCGAACACCTCGAAAAGGAGGACCTCCATGGGGCGCGCCCGCTACCGCTCCCCGCCGAGCGGGATGGCGACCACGAAGGTGGTCCCCTGCCCCCGCCCCTCCGACTCGGCGTGCACCGTGCCGCCGTGCGCCTCCACGATCTCCTTGACGATCAGCAGCCCCAGCCCCGTCCCCTGGATCCCGCGCGTCGCCTCGCCGGGGACACGGTGGTACTTGGCGAAGAGCGCGGGGAGCTGCTCCGGCGGGATCCCCTGCCCGGTGTCGCGGACGCGGAGGAGCGCTTCCTCCCCGCGCCGCTCCAGCGCCACCTCGATCCCCCCGCCGTCCGGGGTGTACTTGATGGCGTTGGAGATCAGGTTGTCGAGCACCTGCTCCAGGCGCTCCGGGTCCACGTGCGCGGGGATCGACTCCCGGGGGAGGGTGACCGACAGGGTCTGCTGCCGGACCTGCGCCTGGGGCTCCGCCTGGAGGACGCCGGCTCGCACCACCTCGCACAGCTCGGCGTCGCGCCGGTCCAGCCGGAGGAAGCCGGCGTCCAGCTTGGCGAAGTCCAGGTAGTCGTTGATCAGCCCCACCAGGCGGCTGGCCGAGGTCTGGGCGATCCCGAGGAGCTGCTCCTGCCGGGGGGTGAGCGGCCCCGCCTTGCCCGACAGGAGCATCCGGATCACCCCCCACACGTTCCCGGCGGGGTTGCGCAGGTCGTGCGTCACCATGGAGTAGAAGTCGGCCTTCATCTCCTGGAGCTGCTGCTGCGCCACGAAGCCGGCGCGGTGCTCCACCGCCTGCTGGAGCGCGTACAGGAACGCGGTGGCGTCGCCCTCCGCGTCCAGGTGCTGCTTCTCGATGTACCCGTCCGCCCCCTGCCGGACCGCCGCCGTCGCCGACTCGATCCCCCCCGCCCCCGTGAGCACCACCACCGGCGTCTCGGAATCGGTCTGGCGGATCTGCCGCAGCACCTCGATCCCGTCCAGGTCGGGGAGGATCAGGTCGAGGAGCACCAGGTCGTACCGTCCCCCCGACGCCCAGCGCTCCAGCGCCTCGCGCCCGCTCGCGGCCTCCTCGACCTCGGCCCCGTGCTGGGTCAGGATGTCGAGCAGGAAGATGCGGACGGCCCGGGAGTCGTCCACCGTGAGGATCCGGCGGTTCTGGAAGTCCGTCCAGGAGCTCATGCGTCCGGCGGATCGGGAAGGGGGCGAAGCGTGGAGGCGGCCGTCGGCGCTCTCCGGGACCCGGAGAACTTACCGGGGGACCCACCCCCATGACAAGAAAAGGCCCGGAAGGGCGGCTCGTCCCCTGGGGGAGCGGTCCACCTTTCCGGGCCCCGGACCTCGGATCCCCGCTACCGCGAGCAGAAGAACAGGCGCGCGGGGAGGATGTTGAGCGGCTCGAACGCCTGCTCCACCTGCCCGAACACCCGCTGCAGGTAGGGGAGCACCGCCCGCGAGAACTGGTAGACCAGGAACGCCCCGCTCGGCCGGAGCACCGAGTGCGTGGCGTGCAGGATCGACTCGCGCACCGGCTCGGGCATGGTGCTGAAGGGGATCCCGGAGATCACGTAGTCGGCGTGCCGGAGCCCCTCCGTCTTCAGCACCCGGTCCACGTCCGCGGCCGACCCGTGCACCACGCGCAGCCGAGGGTCACGGATGGAGCCGCGCAGGAACTGCACGAAGTCGGAGTTCATCTCGATCACCACCAGCGTCGCGTCGGGACGCATGCGCCGCAGGATCTCGGTGGTGATGGTGCCGACCCCGGGTCCGTACTCCACGACGACGCCCGCTTCCTTCCAGTCGATCTTCCCCAGCACCTGGTCGATCAGGAAATGGGAGCTGGGGATCAGCGACCCCAGCATCTTCGGGTGCTTGAAGAAGTTTCGGGCGAACAGCATGAGCTGCTCGTTACGGGTTGGTGCCTTTTCCAGCACGATGCGTCTCTCCTTGTGAAGATCGGAACAGCCCGGTTGGTGAACGGCGCCGCCCTCCGCGCCTCCCCTCGATTGCACCTGCCGACGCCCACCGCGGCCGCGCGGAGCCGGTCGACCCTGCCTCCCGCCCCGCACATGCCCGGCGCACCCATGCAGATCCTGTGCTCGCACCCGGACGGAGCGAGACGGTGAGAGCTTCATGATGGGCGTCCGGGTCCTCCCTAGCAAGCCCGGCACCGAAAAGGGCGTCCGACGCGCGGTGGAGCCGGAGCGGCCTCCGCCGGGCAAAACACGAGCGGGCGCCCCGGAGAACCATCTCCGGGGCGCCCGTGAAGCGACGAAGCGCGGTAAGCTACCCCCGCTCGTTCACGAACCGCTCAAGCGGCCGCCTCCACCGGGAGCGGCGCCGCGGCCGGCCGGTCCACGCAGTC
>JAFAYN010000471.1 GCA_019240375.1 Gemmatimonadota bacterium | reverse complement strand
GGGGCAGGAGGACGTGGTGGTGGGGACCCCGACGGCAGGGCGGACGCGGCGCGAGGTGGAGGGGCTGATCGGCTTCTTCGTCAATATGCTCCCGCTGCGCGTGGAGCTGTCGGGGGAGCCGAGCTGGAGGGAGCTGCTGGGGCGGGTACGCGAGGCGGCGCTGGGGGCGTACGCGCACCAGGATCTCCCCTTCGAGCGCCTGGTGGAGGAGCTGGCGAGCGAGCGCAGTCTGACCCACACCCCCCTCTTCCAGGTGACCTTCGCCCTGGACCGGGCGCCCGGGAGCGACCGGCGGCTGTCGCTCGCCGAGCTGGAGGTGGAGCCGTTCGGGACGGGGGAGCGGATCGCGCAGTTCGACCTGGACCTGACGGTGGTGGACGAGGACGGTGCGCTCCGCGGGGTGGCCTCCTATCGGACGGCGCTCTTCGAGTCGGGGACGATCGAGCGCATGGCGGGGCACCTGCAGACGCTGCTGGAGGCGATGGTGGCCGCCCCGGCGCGGCGTATCCTGGATGGATCACTCCTGCGTCCAGCCGAGCGCGCACGAGTGCTGGAGGGCGGCTGCGGGGAGACTCGCGCCTTCCCGCGCGACCTGCTGGTGCACGAGATGGTCTCCGCTCGTGCCGCCGCACGACCGGAGGCACCTGCCCTCGTCTGCGGATCCCGGGTCCTCACCTATGGGGACCTGGACCGGGAGGCCGCCCGCCTGGCCGCACACCTGCGCATCCACGGAGTCGGACCCGAGATTCCCGTGGCGGTCGTCCTCGACCGCTCTGTGGATCTGGGCGTCTCCCTCCTCGCCGTGCTCGGGGCCGGGGGCACCTTCGTCCCGGTCGATCCCGCCTACCCGCGCGAGCGCCTGGAGTACCTCCTCACCGACAGCGGTGCCCGGGTGATCCTCACCCGCTCCACGCTGGCGGGCTCGCTCTTCTTCTCCCACCCCGTCCCGGTGGTCTGCGTAGACGACGTGCCGGGAACGACCGATGCGACCGCGCCCGCGGCGGTCGGGGCGGATGCGCTCGCCTACCTGTGCTACACCTCCGGCTCCACGGGGCGTCCCAAGGCGGCGATGGTCAGCCATCGTTCGCTGGTCTGCTACGCCGAGGGGATGCGCGAGAGCATGGGGCTCACCCCCGGCGACCGGGTGCTGCAGTTCGCCTCGCCGGCCTTCGACGTGATGATCGAAGAGGTCTTCCCGGCCCTGCTCGGCGGCGCCTGCGTGGTTTTCCCCGAGGGCGAGCTGCTCGGTTCACCGCGGGAGCTGCTGCGCGTCCTGGACGCGCAGCGGGTGAGTGTGGTAGAGCTCCCCACCGCGTTCTGGCACGAGTGGGTGCGCCAGGTGGCGGAGGAGGGCGTCCGCCTCCCGGAAAGCCTGCGCCTGGTGCTGACCGGAGGCGAACGAGTGCTGCCCGAGCGGCTGGCGCAGTGGGGGAAGCTCGACCTTCCGCTGCTGCACGTCTTCGGGCTGACGGAGACCACGGTCACCACGACCACGCTTCGCCTGGAGGCGGGGGACGACGGTGGCCGCTGGAGCAACCTGCCGATCGGCGCGCCGCTGCCGAACGCGGAGGTCCATGTGCTGGACCCGGAGCGGGAGCCGGTTCCCGTGGGCGTGCCCGGGGAACTGTACGTCGGCGGGGAGGCGGTGGCGCGCGGGTACTGGGCGCGCCCGGAGCTGACGGCCGAGCGCTACGTCCCGCACCCGTTCACGCGAGAGGCGGGTGCGCGGCTGTACCGCACCGGAGACCGGGTGCGGAGGCTCGCCGACGGGACGGTGGAGTTCCTGGGGCGGATCGACCGGCAGACGAAGGTGCGCGGCTTCCGTATCGAGCCGGCGGAGATCGAAGCCGTGCTCGCCGGGCACCCCATGGTGGGGGAGGCCGTCGTCACCGTGCGCGAGGACGAGCCGGGCGAGAAGCGGCTGGTGGGGTACGTGGTCCCGGCCGCGGGCTACCGGGTGGGGGCCGGCGGGCTGCATCCGGAGAGGACCGAGCTGTGGCCCTCCCACGGTGAGGTGTTCTACGACGAGCTGCTCTACGGCGCGATGGCGGCCGACCACCGGCGCAACGCCGGCTACCTGGAAGCGCTGCGCCGGGTTGCCCGGGACCGGGTGGTGGTGGACGTGGGCACGGGTGCCGAGGTGGTGCTCGCTCGGCTTGCGGTGGAGGCGGGCGCGAGGAAGGTGTACGCCGTCGAGGTACGCGAGGAGAGCTTCCGCAGGGCACAGGCGCGGGTGAGGAGCCTGGGGCTGGAGGACCGCATCGTCGTGATCCACGGGGATGGGACGGAGGTTGAGCTCCCCGAGCCGGCGGACGTATGTGTCTCGGAGCTGATCGGCTGCATCGGCGGGAGCGAGGGGGCGGTCGCCATCCTGAACACCGCCTGGCGGATGCTGAAGCCCGACGGTGTGCAGGTGCCCCGTCGCGTCGCCACCCGCATCGCTGCGGTGGAGTTGCCGGAGGAGGTGCACCGTGCCCCCGCCCTGGGGGAGACCGCCGCTTTCTACGCGGAGCGGACCTTCGAAGCGCAGGGACACCGGACCGACTTGCGGGTGTGCATCCGCAACTTCCCGCGCGATGGCTTCCTCACCGGCTCGGACCTGCTCGAGGATCTGGTGTTCGATGGAACGCAGGCCGCGGAGTACGCCCACGAGGTCGAGCTGCCGGTGGAGCGCGACGGGAGGCTGGACGGCTTCCTGGCCTGGATACAGCTGTACGCCTGGGACGAGCTGGACGTGGATTCGCTGGAACACGAGTGCTCCTGGCTCCCCATGTTCCTCCCTGCCTTCTACCCCGGCGTAGAGGTACGGAAGGGGGACGTGGTCCGCGCGTGCTGCGAGGTGACGCTGGCCGAGAACGGCGTCAACCCCGAGTACCGCATCACGGGCGTCGTTCACCGGGCGGACGGGAGTGGGGAGCCGTTCGAGTACGTCTCGTACCACCGGAAGCCGTTGGAGAGGCCGAACGCCTTCCACGCCAGGCTCTTCCCGGGTGGCTCGCCCGGGGCGGCGCGGGAGGACGGGGGTACGGTGCCCGTGTCGATGCAGGCGCTCCGGGAGCATCTGAGGA
>JAFAYN010000352.1 GCA_019240375.1 Gemmatimonadota bacterium | reverse complement strand
GACGCCTTGACGGGGGCGCCGGACGGGGATACAATGAGCTTGCCCTCCATACGTTTCCGTTCCATCTCCTCACTCCCCGGTGTGATGCGTCCGATCCGCCGCTCCGACTGGATCCGGGTCCTGCTTCCGGCCGTCGCCTGCCTGGGCCTGCTCGCCGCGTGCGACGAGGGGCCGACCGGCCCGGGCTCGCAGGCGCAGCCCGCCGGTGGACGCATGTGGGTGGCGGTGGCGCTCCCCCGCGACCTCCCCGACGACCGCACCTGGCTCCCCTTCCTGTCCGCGGGGAAGGGGACTCCGTCCCCGGCACTCCAGCGCGTGCAGGCGCTGCAGGAAACCGCGAAGAAGCTCCGCAAGCGGGGCGACCTGGAAGGGTCGCTGCGCAAGGAGGAGGAAGCTTCCCGCGTCGCCGCCGCCTCGCTGACGGCCCCGCCGCCGCGCGCCGCCGTGGCCGACGCGCTGGCGTCGCTGGATCGCTGGACCGGGCGCGCGGAAGAGGCGTACGAGCGGCACCCGCTGCAGGAACTCTCCGACGGGCTGGGCGCGGTGCGGCAGGAGCGGGACGCCGCCGCGGCGGCGCTGACCCGCGGGGACACGCTCGCGGCGGTCGGCCACCTGGCCCAGGCGGCGGCCGAGGCGAGGCAGCACTCCCCGGCCGCGGTCGCGCTGCGGGTGTTCGCCCGCGCGGAGGAGGTGGTGAAGTCCGGCCGGCTCCCGAAGGAGGAGGCGGCGCGCGCCGACCGGTTGCTGCGCTACGCCCGCGACGCGGTGCTGACCGGCGACCCGGACCGGGCCTTCCGCCGCGCGGTGTACGCCCTCCAGCTGGTGGAGTCTTACGCGGCCCGCTGACGGTTGAAAGGGTGGGGCGGGCGGGTTATCTTTCCCGCTCTTTCGGGGGGTGTGGCGGAACGGTAGACGCACCGCACTCAAAATGCGGCGGGCGCAAGTCCATGTGGGTTCGATTCCCACCGCCCCTATGTATCGTCGGGACAGATGAAAAGCACCCCCAGGAAGCTCGGCTTCCCGGGGGTGCTTCGCTTTACCCGGAATGGTTGTTGCGTTCGTGGCGGCGCCAACCTTTTCACGGACAGCGAGGACACGGAATGTTGACCAGCGAGGAGCGGGACCGGATCGAGAAGCTGCTGCTGCGGGAGCGCGAGCAGGCGCTGGAAGCGCTCGGCCACTTCGAGGAGCGGGCCGACGACCTGCGCGAGCGCTCGGGGGAGATCAGCCTGTACCGCTTCCACATGGCCGACATCGGCACGGAAGCCCAGGAGCAGGAAAAGGACTTCCTCCTCGCCAGCAACGAGGGGCGGCGCCTGTACGAGGTGGACGAGGCGCTGCGGAAGCTGTACAAGACCCCGGAAGACTTCGGCAAGTGCGAGCGGTGCGGCCAGCCGATCGGCTTCGCCCGGCTGGAGGTGATCCCCCAGGCGCGCCACTGCGCGAACTGCCAGGCGCTGCTGGAGCAAGCGTAAGCTTCGCCGCTACTCGGCGAACTCCTTGAGCAGCGACTGGAGCGCTTCCCGCGCGCGGAGCACCCGCATCTTCAGCGCGCTGATCGAAACGCCCAGCATCTCCGCCATCTCCTCGTACGACCGCCCTTCCAGGTGCTTGAGGAGGAACGCCTCCCGCTGCGCCTCGGGGAGGGCGGAGAGCGCGCGCTCCACCGTCTGGCGCAGGTCGGCCCGGTCGGTGTACACGGCCGGGCTGTCGTGCTCCGGGGTGGCCGCGGTGTCCTCCTCCAGCGGGACGTTGTGCCGGCGGCGGCTCTTGAGGTGGTCCTTGCACCGGTTCACCATGATGCGGAACACCCACGCGCCGAACCTCGCCGGGTCCTGGCAGGTCCCGAGCGAGGTGTACGCCTTGACGAAGGTGTCCTGCACCAGGTCGGCCGCCAGGTCCCCGTCGCGGACCATCCCCACTGCGTAGCGGTACAGGGTGGCCTGGTACCGCCCGACGAGCACGGAATAGTGGTCCGTGTGGCCGTCGAGGACCCTGGCGACCAGGTGGGCGTCGTTGTCGGGATTCACGCGGCGCGGCTGAATGGTTGCGGCATCGGGCCCGTGGACTGGAACGCACAAGGGGTGTCGTTTCTTACGGCCGAATCGACTTGCGACGCCCCGGGACCCCCGCTATACTGACGAGCTTTGCGTGGTCCGATTGATGCAACGACGACGCGGCGCTTCGTTCGGTCACAAGCGGTCCACGCAGGCCCGTTTGGAGAAGTCCAATTTATCCCTGACATCGCGTTCAAGGAAGCTGCCATGTCCAACGCTGGACTTGAAGGGGTTGTCGTAGGCCAGACCCGGCTGAGCCACATCGACGGAAACGTGGGCGAGCTGATCTACGGCGGGTACGACATCGACGACCTCGCCCGCAATACGACCTTCGAGGAGGTGTGCTACCTCCTCTGGAACGGTGAGCTCCCCAGCCAGGCACAGCTCGACGAGCTGAAGGCGCAGTTCGCCGCCGAGGCCACGCTGAGCGACGAGCTGCTCGGCATGCTCCGCGCCTACCCGAAGGACGCGGACCCGATGGCCGCGCTCCGCACGGCCGTGTCCGCCCTGGGGATGTTCGACCCCAATGCCGACGACAACTCCGAGGCCGAGCTGCGCCGCAAGGCGATCCTGCTCACCGCGAAGACCCCCACCATCGTGGCGGCCTTCGAGCGGATCCGGACCGGCAAGGAGCCGGTGGCCCCGAAGGAAGGGCTCTCCTTCGCCGCCAACTTCCTGTACATGCTCAACGGCGAGGAAGGGAACGACACCCGCTGCCGCACCATGGACGCCGCGCTCACCCTGCACGCCGAGCACGGGATGAACGCCTCCACCTTCGCGGCCCGCGTCACCGCCGGCACCCTGTCCGACATCTACTCCGCGATCACCTCCGCCATCGGCACGCTCAAGGGGCCGTCGCACGGAGGGGCGAACGTGGAGGTGATGAACATGCTCCGCGAGATCGACCAGAGCGGGGTGGAGCCGAAGGAGTGGGTGCACGACGCGCTGGAGAGCGGGAAGCGGGTGATGGGCTTCGGGCACCGCGTGTACAAGGCCACCGACCCGCGCGCCAGCATCCTGCGCGAGATGGCCGACCAGATCATGGGCCAGGCCGGGAACACCCACTGGCTCACCGTGTCGGACCAGATCCGCGCCGCCATGGCGGACGAGATGGAGAAGC
>JAFAYN010000461.1 GCA_019240375.1 Gemmatimonadota bacterium | reverse complement strand
TCTCTCCTGGAGCCTGGCCGCGCTCTCGGCCAGGCCAAGGGTCCGCTCGTACCGGCCGCGGCGCAGCAGCGCCGTCGCGAGCACCCAGCGCATGCGTGCCGCGAGCGCCAGGGAACGGAGAGTGTCGGTCTGCGAGATCATCGGCTGGAGGACTTTCTCGGCGTCTTCGAACTTCCCTTTGGAGACGAGCATCGCGGCGTGGAGTGTCCCCGCCCATCGCTGCAGGGAGAGCGAGGGAGGCTCGATCTCCAGCACCCGGGAGAAATGGGCTTCCGCCGTGTCGTAACGCACCTCGTAGTAAGCCCTTTCACCTGCCGAGTACTCCCGGTGTGCCGCCGCGAGCCTCCGCGTCACCTCGCGGTCGGCTGCGTGGCCGCGGATCGCCCGCACCGCGTCCGCCAGCGTCGCGTCGCCCCCTCGCCGTTCCAGCGCCCGGCCGATTGCTTCCGCCCGGCGCAGCCGGGCTCCCGCCCGGGCGGTGTCGCCGCGCAGCACCGCCTCCCCCCACTCCCCGAGCAGGTCGTCCCAGCCGTGGAGCCGTGCCTCCTGCGGCGCCCGTATCGCGTATGCGTCGACCTCCGCTTCGGAAGCCCCGGGGGAGGGAGGGGGGGCCGTCCTTGCTTCGATCGAGAGGGCGCGCACCCGTTCCCTCGCCTCCTCGGCCCATCCGGATTCCGAATCGAGCATCAGGTATTGCTCCCACGCCTTCGCGGCCTGGCCGTCCAGCCCGAAACGGTCCAGCGCCAGCGCCAGGTTGAACCGAGCCGCGGGGTTGCGCGGCTCCAGGAAGAGCGCTTGCTGCGCGAAATCGGCTGCCTCCAGGAGGTCGCGCGGGTTGCGGGTCCTTTCCGCGCGCACCAGGTATGTGGCCGACATGTCGACCCATGCTCCCGCGGGGTGAGCCGCGAGCCTCAATGCGCTCCGGAGGGATGAGATGGCCCCGTCGAGCGAATTTCCCGCGTCGTCCGACCAGAGGAGGTCGATGAGGGCGGTGGTCCGGATCGCTTCCGAGGTGTCTCCGGCGAAGGACGTGCTTCGCCGGCGGAGCCTGGCGACCCGCTCCGCGAGGCCCATCACCTGCCCGGCGGAGGGGCACCGGGTCACCGGGATCGTCTCTCCGGGAGGGGTGCTCGTCCTGCAGCGCTGATATCGCGTCGGGATCGAGAGCTGGGGCGCGACCATCCTGGCGGGGACCAGCCGGGCGAGGTCGTCGAGCGGACGGTCGGGGCGTGCCGCGACCACGACCGTGAACAGGAGGAGGAGCAGGAGCCCGCTCGCGGTCCAGCGGTTGACTAGTCGCATGAGAGACGTGGATTGCCAGGGTGAAGGGAACACGCTGGAAGCCCCGAAATGAGACTCCCTGCCGCGTACCTTGGTTCATGGACGCCGTATGGGGAGAAAACGGGCGGCCGGTTCGGGCCGGTACGTCATGGTGCAGTTTGAACCAGGTATGCACAAGGCTGCCGGGCGCGGCGCAGGTGGTTGAACGGGCTCACACCCGCGGTTACTTTACGTCACGTTCGAGCACTCCCCGGCCCCGTTCCGCCCGGCCGGCTCCTCTCCGAAGGCGTGACCCGCCCCCATTCGCATGCAGAACGTAGAGAGCGTCTACCCCCTCTCGCCCGCGCAGCTCGACATCCTGCTCCGCTCCCTCCAGGCCCCGGAGCTGGAGGAGTACACGGAGCAGACCCTCTGGACGATGGAGGGCGACCTGGACTCCGCCGCCTTCGCGGACGCCTGGCGGCGGCTGGTGGACCGGCACACCGTCCTGCGCACCGTCTTCTTCTGGGAGGGACTCGACACCCCCCTCCAGGTGGTGCGGCGGGAGGCGGAGCCGGGGGTGGAGTTCCTCGACTGGCGCGACACCCCGGCCGGCGAGGTGGAGGCGCGCGTCGACGACCTGGCGCGCCGGGAGCGGCGCGGCTTCGACCTGGAGGCGGCGCCGCTCTTCCGCGTGGTTTGCGCGCGCACCGGCGAGCGGGAGTACCGGTGCGTGTGGAGCTGCCACCACCTCCTCCTGGACGGCTGGTCCACCGGGCAGGCGCTGCGGGAGGTCTTCACCCTGTACGACGGCCTTTCCCGGGGCGAGGCCCCGACGCTCGCGTCCCCACCTCCCTTCCAGGCGTACCTTTCCTGGCTCCAGGCGCAGCCCACCACCGGGGCGGAAGCCTTCTGGCGCGCCACCCTGTCCGGCGCCGCCGCGCCCACCGCGCTCCCGCTCGGCGGGCCGCGCGATCCCCACGGGCCGGAAGCCCCGGGCCACGTCAGCGCCACCATCCCGGCCGCGCGGGTCGAGCGGCTGCAGGAGGTCGCGCGGCGGCGGCAGCTCACACTCAACACCCTTTTCCAGGGAGCGTGGGCCCTCCTCCTGGGGCGCTACCGCG
>JAFAYN010000285.1 GCA_019240375.1 Gemmatimonadota bacterium | reverse complement strand
TGGGGCGGTGCGCACGGGCGGGGAGCCCGGTGCAGGCCTTCCCCGCGCACTGGGCCCCCAACGACCTCCTCTTCTACACGGGGTCGCAGTTCCCGGCGCGCTACCGGGGCGGGGCGTTCATCGCCTTCCACGGCTCGTGGAACCGGGCGCCGCTCCCGCAGGCCGGCTACCGGGTGGTCTTCGCCCCCTTCCGCGGCGCCAACCCGACCGGGCAGTACGAGACCTTCGCCAACGACTTCGCCGGGCCGAACCCGGGCTCCGGGCCCGACCAGCGCCGTCCCACCGGGCTGGCGCAGGGGCCGGACGGCTCGCTTTACGTAACGGACGACACGGGGGGAAGGATCTGGCGGATCTTCTACACGGGCCGGTAGACGGGTCATGGAAGAGCTGCGGGTGAGGACGTCGGCGCGCGCCGAGGTGGTGGAGATCACCGACCGGCTGCAGGCGCTGGTGGAGCGGAGCGGGGTGCGCGAGGGGGCACTGGTGGCGCAGAGCCTCCACACCACCGCGGCGCTCACCGTCAACGAGAACGCCGACCCCGACGTCCCGCACGACCTGCTCACCAAGCTGGAGCGGCTGATCCCGCAGCGGGAATCGTTCTACCGGCACGCCGAGGGGAACAGCGACAGCCACCTCAAGACCAGCTTCTTCGGCCCGTCGCTCACCGTGCTGGTGCACGAGGGGCGGCTGGTGCTGGGGACCTGGCAGGGGATCTTTTTGTGCGAGTTCGACGGGCCGAGGGAGCGGCGGGTGGCGGTGCAGCTCCTGGCGGCCGCGGGGGGGCGACCATGAGCGGAGCCGCGGAGCAGCTGCTGACGATGGCGAAGCTGGCGGTGCGGGGGATGCGCCCCGGGGGCGGGGAGCGCCCCTCCGCATCCCTGGCGCCGCGCCGCAGGATCGCGCTGGAGGAGCGGGTCGCGCCCGATCCCGGCCGCGCGGCCAGGTACCTGCGCGCCACCGATGGCGAGCGGATCGGGGCATTGGGCGGGGACGAGGGGACAGTCTCCCCCTGCTACTGCGCCACCTGGGAAACGGCGGTCACGCTGCGGCTCCTGTCGCAGCTGGAGGGCGACTTCCCGCTGGGCGGGGTGCTCCACCTGGAAAGCGAGCTCCTCCCCCTGCGCCCCCTGCGCGCCGACGACCACGTGCGCTGCCGGCTGGAGCTGGAGCGCTCGGAAACCACCCCGCGCGGGGTGCGCCTGACGCTGACGGCGCGCAACTGGAACGGCGCCGAGCAGCTCTGCTCGCAAAGTACCGCCGTGTACCTGATCCGCTCGCGCGACGCCGCGGCCAGCCCCGCTTCCTCGCGCCAGGCGCCGGACGCGGGTGAGGGGGAAGGGTGGGAGGAGCTGCACCGCTGGGCACTCCGCTCCGGGGCGGGGCGTCGCTACGCCCTGGCCTCGGGCGACTACAACCCGATCCACCTCTGGTCGTGGACTGCCCGCCCGTTCGGCTTCCGGCGCCCGATCCTGCACGGGCACTGCACCCGGGCGATGGTAGCGCACGTGCTGATCGAGCGCCGCTTCCGGGGGGATCCCACCGGGCTGCGGCGGCTGGGGATCACCTTCCGCGCGCCGCTCCTCCTCCCCGCGCGGGTCTGCCTGCAGGTGCGGGAGACGGAGGGGCGCGGCGAGTTCCGGGTGGTGGGGGAGGACGGCGCGAAGGTGTACGCCGAGGGGAGCTTCGCGGGCGCATGAGCGACGCGCTCCCGCTCCCGGACGAGACGCCCCGCATCCGCGCCCGCATCGGGACGCGCGAGGCGCTCCGCTTCCTGATGGAGACGGGGGCCATGCTCGCCTCCTCGCTCGACTACCAGGCCACACTCCGGACCGTGGCCTCGCTCGCGGTCCCCCGCATCGCCTGCTTCTGCCTGGTGGACGTGGTGGAGGACGGGGGGGAGCGGATGCGGCGCGTCGCCTTCTCGCACATCGACCCGGCGCGGGAGGAGTCCCTCCGCCGGGAGGTGGCCGGGAGCGACGAGGCCCCCGACGGCCCCTTCCAGGAAGTGCTCCGCACGGGGGAGCCGCTGCTGGTGGAGCGGGTGACGGAGGAGTGGCTGCGGGAGGCGCGGACCAGCGCGGAGGGGATGGAGCTGCTGCGCCGGCTGGCGCCCACCTCGTTCATCGTCGCCCCGCTGGTGGCGCGGGGGCACAGGCTGGGGGTGGTGGGGCTGGGGTCCACCCGCACCGACCGCTTCTACGGCGACGGCGACCTGGCGCTGGCCCGGGAGCTGGCCCGCATCGCCGCCCTGTCCATCGACAACGCCCTCCTGTACGAGCGGGCGCAGCGGGCCGTGCGGGCGCGCGAGGAGGTGCTGGGGATCGTCTCCCACGACCTGCGTAACCCGGTGGCGACCATCTCCATGGCCGCCGACTCGCTGCTGGAGATGGTCCCGCCCGAGGGGGACCGCAGGGCGGAGCGCAGGCACCTGGAGATCATCCGCCGCTCGGCGGACCGCGTCGCGCGGCTGATCCAGGACCTGATGGACGTGACCCGGATGGAGTCGGGGCGGATCCCGCTCGACCTCCGCCCCACCGACGTCCACTCGCTCCTGGTGGAAGCGCAGGAGATGCTGGAGCCCGTGGTCGCGGGCGCGTCGCTGACGCTGGAGTGCCGGGTGGAGGCGGGGCTGCCGAAGGTGCGGGCGGACCGTCACCGCGTGCTGCAGGTGATCTCCAACCTGGTGGGGAACGCGGTCAAGTTCACCGCGGCGGGGGGGACCGTCACGCTGGCCGCGGAGCGGGGCGAGGAGGAAGGGGAGGTGCGCTGCGTGGTGGCCGACACCGGGAAGGGGATCCCGCCCGAGCAGCTCCCGCACCTCTTCGACCGCTTCTGGCAGGCGGACCGCACCGACCGCAGGGGGATCGGGCTGGGGCTGGCGATCGTCCAGGGGATCGTCGCCGCGCACGAGGGGCGGGTGTGGGTGGAGAGCGTGGTGGGGGAGGGGAGCCGCTTCTGCTTCACCCTCCCGGTGGCGGAAGTCCCCGACGCCTGACCGGGGCGGCGCTCAGGGGTACAGCCGCTGCACCGACCACCCGCCCGGGGCGATTTCGTCGCGGGTGTACACGTCGCGGTCGTGCAGTCGGCTCGGCATCCCCTGCCAGAACTCGATCCGGTCGGGGACCACCCTGAACCCGGACCAGAAGGGGGGGCGGGGGACGTCGCTCCCGGCGAAGCGCGCTTCCACCTCCCGTACCCGCTCCTCCAGCGTGGCGCGCCGGTCCAGCGGCGTGCTCTGCTTCGACGCCCAGGCGCCCACCTGGCTCCCCCGCGCGCGGGAGGCGTAGTACTCGTCCGCCTCCGCGTCGCTCACCGGCTCGGCCCGCCCCTCGATCCGCACCTGCGCCTCCAGCGGCTGCCAGTGGAAGCAGAGCGCCACCCACGGGTTCTCGCCGATCTCCCGCGCCTTGCGGCTCCCCAGGTTGGTGTAGAACACGAATCCCCGCGCGTCGAACCCCTTGAGGAGCACCATCCGGGTGGAGGGCCGCCCCGCGGCGCTCACCGTGGAGAGCGACATGGCGGTGGGCTCGGGGAGGTCGGTGGCGCGGGCGCGCTCCAGCCACTCGCCGAAGCGGGCGAAGGGGTCGTGCGGCGCCCCGGGAGCGTTGTCCGGCATCGCGGTCCTTCGGTGCGGGTGGGGTCGTGGGCTCGGGAGGGGGGATCTTAGGGGGCGGGGCGGGTGGGGGCAAGCGCCACGGGGGTCACCCCGTCTTCGGGGTGCCCCCGCCGAAGCGCTGGTACTGCGCCTCCAGCACGGGGAGGGTGCGCTCGAACACCGCCACCACCGCCGGGTCGAACTGCGTCCCGGCGCAGCGCCGGATCTCCTCCACCGCGTCCGCCAGGGGGAGCCCCCGCCGGTAGGCCCGGTGCGAGGTCATGGCGTCCAGCGTGTCGGCGACGGCCAGCACCCGCGCGGCCAGGGGGATGCGGTCGCCCGCCAGCCCGTCCGGGTACCCCCGCCCGTCCCAGCGCTCGTGGTGCCAGCGCACCACCCCCAGCGCCATCGGGTCGTCGATCAGCGGCTCCAGGATCCGCGCCCCGACCTCCGGGTGCTTCTGCACCAGCGCCATCTCCTCGTCGGTGAGCCGCCCCGGCTTGTTGAGCACGGTGTCCGGCACCCCGATCTTCCCCACGTCGTGCAGGTCGCCGGCCAGGCGGAAGCGGAGCAGGTCGATCCCGCCGACCTGCTCGGCCATGGACATGGCGTAGGCGGTCACCCGGGTGGCGTGGCCCGCGGTGTAGGGGTCCTTGGCCTCCACCGCGGCCGCCAGGGCGTGCGCGGCGCGCAGGATCCAGATCTTGCTCTCCGTCTCGCGCTGGCGGAGCTGCGCCTGCAGCAGCTCCCACTCGCGCAGGGCGTCCTGCTCGGCCCTGCGGCGCGCCAGCGACTGGTCCACGCGCACGCGCAGCTCGTCCAGGTCGAACGGCTTGATCAGGAAGTGGTCCACCCCGCGGTCGATCGCCACCGCCGCCGACGCGATGTCGGCGTTGGCGCTCATCAGGATCATCCGCGTCCCCGGGGAGCGCGCCTGCACCTCGCTCAGCAGCTCCAGCCCCGAGCGCCCGGGGAGCCGCAGGTCGGTCACCACCAGGTCGAAGTGCCCGGGCGCGAGGACCTCCACCGCGTCGTCCACGTCCTGCACCGTCTCCACCTGGTGCCCGATCCGGGTCAGGAAGCGGTGCAGCGACCGGCAGATGCTCACCTCGTCGTCCACCACCAGGATGCGGCCGCCCCTGGCCTCGGATCGACCCGGGATCTCGATGCTGCTCATGGGGACTCCTGACCGGCGGCGGACGGGGGGGGCGAGTATGCTTGCGCTCTCCATAAATAGTTTCAAGATGAGTGCCTGGCCTCAGGCCAGGAGGACACACGCGGTGGCGAGGTCCACGTTTCCACCGCTCAGGATCACCCCCACGCGCTTTCCGGCCAGCTCGGGGATCCCGGCCAGGAGGGGGGCGAGAGACACCGCCCCGGAGGGCTCCACCACCAGCTTGGTCCGGGTCCACAGGAAGCGCATCGACGCGACGATCTCCTCTTCGGAGACGGTGCGCATCTCCGCGACGTGGGCCCGCACCAGCGGAAAGGTGTAGCTCCCCAGCGCCGGGGTGCGCAGTCCGTCGGCGATGGTGGGCGGGTTGTGCACGCGCTGCAGCTCGCCGGTGCGGAAGGAGCGGGTGGCGTCGTCGGCCAGCGCCGGCTCCACCCCCACCACCCGGCACCCCGGGGCCGCCCCGCCCGCCGCCAGCGCCGTCCCGCTCAGCAGCCCGCCGCCGCCGCACGGCGCGAACAGGTAGTCGAGCGGCCCGCACTCCTCCAGCAGCTCCAGCGCCGCCGTCCCCTGCCCGGCGATCACGTCCGGGTGGTCGTACGGGGGGATCAGCGTCATCCCGCGCTCGTCGCGCAGCCGCCCCGCGATCTCCTCGCGGGAGTCGCGCGCCGGGTCGTACAGGATCACCTCGGCGCCGTAGCCGCGGGTGGCGGCCACCTTGGAGGCCGGGGCGTTGTCCGGCATCACCACCACCGTCCGCACCCCCAGGATCCGGCCGCTGAGCGCCGTCGCCTGCGCGTGGTTCCCGGACGAGAAGGTCAGCACTCCGGCCGCCCGCTCCGCCTCCCCCAGCCGGGACAGGGCGTTGTACGCGCCGCGGAACTTGAAGGCGCCCATGCGCTGCAGGTTCTCGCACTTCAGGAAGACCCGGGCTCCCGTAGTATCGTCCAGGGTGCGCGAGGTGATAACCGGAGTGCGGTGGGCCACCCCCCGGATCCGCCCGACGGCGTCGCGCACCGAGTCGAAGGTGGGGAGGGGGAGGGGCGTGCTTTCGGTGGTCGTCGACATGGAGCCGGTCCAGGGTGGTGTGGTGAAGAAAGAAGGCGCCCAGGAGCTTCCCGGGCGCCTCCGCGCATGCCTGCCCGCCTGCCGAAGCTCAGTACTTCGGGATGGTCGGGTCCACGTCCTCGGACCAGGCCAGGATCCCGCCCTTGAGGTTGAGCAGGTTGTCGTAGCCGTGCTCGCGCAGGTACTCCAGCGCCTTGCCGCTGCGCCCGCCGGAGCGGCAGTGCAGGACGACCTCCTCGCCCTGGCCGATCTCGTTGATCCGGTCCGGGAGCTGACCCAGGGGGATGAGCCGGGCGCCGTGCTCCTCCAGGTTCCCGATCTCCCACTCGTGCGGCTCGCGCACGTCGATGATGGTCAGCTTCTCGCCGCGGTCCAGGCGCGCCTTGAGCTCGGTGGGGGTGATCTCCGGGATGTCCTTGCCGTTCGCCATGCTCGCCTCCGTCGGGGTGTTCTGCGGGACGCCGCAGAAACGGTCGTAGTCGATCAGTTCCCGGATGGTGGGGTGCTCCCCGCACACCGGGCACTCGGGGTCCTTGCGCAGCTTCAGTTCCCGAAACCTCATCCGCAGGGCATCCAAAAGCAAGAGCCGCCCCACCATCGGCTCCCCCACCCCCAGCAGGAGCTTGACCGTCTCGGTGGCCTGGATGGTCCCGATCATCCCGGGGAGCACGCCCAGCACCCCGCCCTCGGCGCAGGAGGGGACCATCCCCGGCGGGGGCGGCTCGCGGAAGAGGCAGCGGTAGCAGGGCCCCCGCTCGGCCCAGAACACCGAGGCCTGCCCCTCCCAGCGCAGGATGGAGCCGTACACGTTGGGCTTCCCCAGCAGGACGCAGGCGTCGTTGACCAGGTAGCGGGTGGGGAAGTTGTCGGTCCCGTCCACCACCACGTCGTACTCGCAGAGGAGGTCCAGCGCGTTGTCGGACGAGAGGCGGACGGGGTGCGGCTCCACCCGGACGTGCGGGTTGACCTCGCCGATCCGGTCGCGGGCGGAGTCCAGCTTGGCCCGCCCCACGTCCGACGTCCCGTGCAGCACCTGGCGCTGCAGGTTGGTGGTGTCCACCACGTCGAAGTCCACGATCCCCAGCGTACCCACGCCGGCGGCGGCCAGGTACAGCGCCAGCGGCGACCCCAGCCCCCCGGCACCCACCAGCAGGACGCGCGACGACTTCAGCTTCCGCTGCCCCGCCGGCCCCACCTCGGGGAGGATCAGGTGCCGCGCGTAGCGGAGCGTTTCTCCGGGCGAGAGCGTGGGGGTGACCGGGTCGGTCCGTGGTTCGTCCATCGTGGCGCGTCGCCGTGAAAGGGAGAGGTCCGGGGCTCCACAAGGTTAACCCGCGGCCACCGGAGGGGAAAGACGTTACCCGCCCGGGACTTGTATCAAGCCCCCGCACCCGATAGCATTCGCGCTCCGTCGTCCGGGCGCGAGCATCCGCCCGACCGTCCGCCCTCGCCCGCAACCGGCCGCTGGAATGGAGCTGATCCGCCACTTCGTAGACTACTTCCTCCACCTGGACAAGCACCTCGCAGAGCTGATCCGCGAGTACGGCACGTGGACGTACGCGATCCTGGCGCTGATCGTCTTCTGCGAGACGGGGCTGGTGGTGACCCCCTTCCTCCCGGGCGACTCGCTCCTGTTCGCGGCCGGTGCGCTCGCGGCGACGGGGGCGATGAACGTGGGGCTCCTGGCCGTGATCCTGATGGCGGCGGTGGTGGTAGGGGACAACGTCAACTACTGGATCGGGCACACGGTGGGGACGCGGGTCTTCCGGGACGACGCCCGGGTGCTGAAGACGGAGTACCTGCGCCGCACGGAGGGGTTCTACGAGAAGTACGGGGGGAAGACGATCGTGATCGCCCGCTTCATCCCCATCGTGCGCACCTACGCCCCGTTCGTGGCCGGCGCCTCGCGGATGAAGTACCCGCGCTTCCTGGCCTACAGCGTGGCCGGCGGCGCGCTCTGGATCGTCCTGTTCGTCTTCGCGGGCTACTTCTTCGGCAACATCCCCGCGGTGAAGGAGAACTTCGGGATCGTGATCATCGCGATCATCCTGATCTCGGTGGTCCCGGCGGTGATCGAGGTGGTCAAGGGCCGCAGGGAAGCCTCCCGCGCCGCGAAGTGATCCGGCGCACGGATCCTGCCGTCGTCCCGTTCGTAGAAAAGAGCCTGAGGCGCGTGCTCGCACGCGCCTCCTTCCTTCCCCCCGGATCCCGGTGATGTACCTCCACGGTCTGATCGCGCTTGCCCTCGCCGCGGCGTCGCCCGAGCCTTCTCCCCAGGCCCAGCAGCCGGTCACCCCGGCGGCTCCGGCCGACACGGTGCCCGTCGCCGCCTCCGCGACGGCGACCCCGGAGCGGTGGCGCACCCCCTTCGCGGTGGAAAGCACCGGGCAGGCGGTGTCGCGCGAGCCCCGGATGGCCCCGGTGCACGCGGATCCCCCCCCGCCGAAGGCCGAGCCCGCCGACAGCGCCTCCGCCGAGCAGGCCGATACCGCCGCCGACAGCACCGCCGCCGCGAAGCCGGCGCGGAGTGACACTATTGCGTCTACGGCCACGGCCGCGCAGCCGAAAAAGGAGCCGGCGAGGACCGCCGCCCGCACGCACGAGGTGGCGCCCGGGCAGACGCTCACGCAGATCGCCAGGCGCTACGGCGTGACCGTCGCGGCCCTGCGCGCCGCGAATCCGGGCGTGAAGGAGGAGAGCCCGAAGCGGGGGACCACGCTGCACATCCCCACCGCGCCCGCCGCGAAGCCGAAGCCCGCGCCCGCGGACTCCACCGCCAGGAAGGCACCTGCCGTCCGGGCGGATTCCACGACGAAGAGGGGAATTCCGATCCCTCGATCCGACTCTATCGCAAGGAGAGGAACCACGCCGCCGAAGAGCGGGTCCGCGACACCCGCCCGGACGACCACCGGTTCCGTCTTGCCCACCAGCCCCACGGCGAGCAGCGGCACCCGGAAGCACAGGGTGGTGACGGGCGACACGCTGTTCGGGATCTCGCGACGCTACGGCGTGAGCCCGGCGGCGATCCGCCTCGCGAACCACATGACCTCGGACGAGGTGCGGCTGGGGGACACGCTGGTGATCCCGGGGAAGTAGCGGATCGCTGACAACTTCTTTCTTTTGCTTGCTGGCTCAATAAGGCTGGATTCTGGTACGGTATGCTTGCGGACTTATTGTGTGCTCATTATAGTGTATCTGTCGTATTCTATGCGCGTAAGTTGTAGCCTGTAAATGATGTCGGTCTCCCCGACCATATCCGGATCCGCAATACTCACCTTCATCACGATCCGACTCATGCCTCCCATCTGGATCGAGGACGTAATCTTCTTCATCCTCGTGACGATCGTCCTCCTCGTCCCTGTGATAGGTATCACTGCGCGCTTTGCGGTCAATCCCATCGTGGAGGCGCTGATCCGCTTCCGGGAAGCGTTCCTGGAGTCTCCCGAAGGAAAGCGGTTCGCCGATCTGGAAGCGGAGGTATGCGGTCTTCGCAGTACGGTCGACCGTCTCACCGCGGAGGTCGCCTTCGACCGGCAGCTCCGGAGCGGTGGGGAGCCTCTGAATCCCGACGCGCAGCGAGTCAAGGCGATCTGAAGCAGTTGTCGTCTTCTCCCGAGAGCGAGTACCGCGGTGTTCGTTCTCGAGATTCCGTGCTCCGGACAGCGGTTCCGGCATGTCACGTATTGATGCCAGGCCCCGAAACATTGCCGTAACTTCCATCTTCCAGACGGCTCGTCCTGTTCCCCCCAGGACCTGGATGCTTTGCCGTGACTCCCCGTCCGGCATGTGTGCTGTCCATTGCGTATTGCTGGACAGCGTGTGGCGGTTCTCTCTTTCAAAAGGCGGGTATCAATGAAACGTACCATTCTCAACCTGGCTGCCCTGGCGATCCTCTTTGCCGGGGCACGGTACCTACACGCCGAAGATGCCCCCGTGCAGCAGCCCGTAGCCTGCTGTGTGTCCGGACTGACCGGGATGCGTTGCTGCGGCGAGGGAGTCTGTTATGCCAACCCGTTCTATTGCGTGGCGCTGTAAGTCCAAGACATTACTGGGACATTACGGGCTCGTCCGATACCTTCACACGGGAAAACATCATGAAGCGGCTGATCCTCAACTCCATCGCGCTGGCCCTGATCTTCGGCGGAGCCGGCCATCTCCATGCGGAGGTGGTCCCCCTGGTACAGGCGTGCTGCTCACCCACCTTCGGGGATGCCAAGTGCTGCGGTACCACCTGCCAGGCGGATCTCTTCTCGTGCAGTGCAACGAAGTGACGCTCCCCCTTCTCAACTCCTGGTGGAGGGAAAGCCCATGAAGCGGTCGGCTCTCAACCTGGCTGCACTGGTGGTGGTTCTGAGTGGGGCTCGGTATCTCCACGCGGAAGAGCAACCCCCGGTACAGGCCTGCTGTACGACGTGGTTCGGCACCACCTGTTGCGGCGACAACTATTGCGCCGCGAACCTGTTTTCCTGCGGGGCGAAGTAGACCTGGAGGAACGCCGAACCTCCACGACGGATACCGGGTGGCTGCCCACGCATGGGCGGCCACCCGCGGTCCACCGGGACCATGCACGACCCTGCACCCCGCCGTACCCGGAATCACCCGATCCTCCATCGAATTCCTCATGAAGAATATTGTTTCCAACATTACGAGCGTCGTCCTCATGACCTGTGCGCTGGTCGTGACCGGGCTCGTCGTCCGGGAGCAGCTCGGATACGGAGCCCGCGCAAATGCCGCCGCAATCGCCGTGGATCCGGTCCCGGTTTCGGGATGGAAGGAGATCGCTTCCGGAGGGAACCCGTTCGGAAACCGAGCGGCACCCGTCACCCTGGTCGAGTTCTCCGATTTTCAATGTCCGTTCTGCGCAAAGCTGCAGCCCGTGCTCACGAATCTGCAGCGGAGATATGGTGATCGGCTGGACCTCGTCTATCGGCACTATCCGCTGGAGTCCATTCATCCTTACGCTCGGTCGGCCTCCGTGGCTGCGGAATGTGCCGGAGCCCAGGGCGCCTTCCGGACGTATCACGATGCCCTGTTCAGCCGCCAGCGGGAGATCGGCCAGGTGGCATGGCACGACCTGGCGGCCCGTGCCCGGGTGGCGGACCTGGGCCGGTTCGATGCCTGCATGCGGGAGCGGACGTCGGATCCGCTCGTCGAGAGGGACGTCGAGCTCGGCGCCAGGATCGGAATCAACGCGACGCCCACGTTGATCGTGAACGGGATGATGTTGAGAGGGGAACTGACGGAAGACAGGATCGCAGAGCAGATCGACCAGGCCCTGGAGAAATCTTCTCCCGTCCGTACCGCCACGAATTGACCGGGGCGAATACGATGTTCAAGATGATCCTGAACAGGCGCGGAGGTGCCCCGTGAACGATCTCGGACGGGACATACGCCTGGCCTGCCGCGCTCTCGCCAGAACCCCGGGGTTCCTGGTGGTTTCGGTGCTCGTCGTCGGACTCGGCATCGCGGTGGTGACGACCGTCTTCAGCCTGGCCGACAGTCTCCTCTTCCGTCCGGTGCCCGGCATCCGCGACCCCGACGCGGTACGGACGGTCTCCGCCGTGTTCGACGACGGAACCAAGGTCAACACCTTTTCCAACCCCGCGTACACCCGGCTCCGCGATGCTTCCGGCGTGTTCGACGAGCTGGCGGCATATACCACCGTGGCGATGAGCGTGGAGCGCCCGGGTGGCGCCGAACGGGTCTGGGGAATGGTCGCGAGCCCGAACTACTTCCGGGTGCTCGGGACGGCGCCGCGCCTCGGGCGGTTCTTCGCGGCCGAGCCGTCGGACGCCAACGCCGCCGTGTTGAGCCATGCCCTGTGGCGGCGACGGTTCGCCGGCGATCCCGCGGTGGTCGGGCGGCCGCTCACGCTGAACGGCCAGAGCTTCACGATCATCGGTGTCGCTCCAGAAGAGTTCACGGGTACGACGCGCGGCTTCGGCCCGGAGCTGTGGGTCCCGCTCGCGGCCCAGCCGATCCTGAAGCCCGGCACCACCCTGCTGAGCGATCCATCGACCAGCTGGCTGCAGCTCGTGGGGAGGATTCGCGGCTCTCCCGGGGTCGAGGCAGCGTCCGAGCGGCTGGCACAGGTCGTCGCGCACCTCCCGGAGAGCGGCTCCGTCATGGGAAGGACCAGGCGCGTAACGCTGACCCGCGCGGACCAGTTGAACGGGCCGCTGCGGATCGGGGCGCTGGGCCTCCTTTCCGTCCTGATGCTCGCCTGCGGATGTCTCCTGCTGGCCGCGGTTTCCAACGTCTCGGGGATGCTCCTGGCGCGTGCCTCCCTGCGTAGCCGGGACACCGCGATCCGGCTGGCGCTGGGGATCTCACGACGCCGGCTCCTGCGGCAGTTCCTGCTGGAGGGGCTCGCGCTCAGCCTCGCCGGGGCGCTGGTGGGGATGCTCCTGTCTTCGGCCGCGGTCCGCGTCCTCAACCGGGTCGAGGCGCCGGTCGACGTCCCGCTCGCGCTGAACCTCCACCTGGACGGCCGCGTCGCGGGCTTCGCACTCCTGATCGCTCTGTTCCTGGCTGCCGCCTTCGTGCTGGTCCCCACGCGGGAGGCACGACGTACGGACGTCATGAACATCCTGCGGAACGGGGGACAGACCGCCAGCCGCGAGTCCACTCGCCTGCGAGGCCGCTTCGTGATGGTGCAGACGGCCGCCACGCTGCTGCTGCTGACCATCACCGGTGTTTTCTCGGGCTCCATCAGGAAGGGGCTCGGGACCGACCCCGGCTTCCAGGTGAAAAACGTCGGGGTCGGGACCGTAAGCACGGAGATCCGTGGTCTTTCGGCCCCCGCGGGGCAGGCGTTCCGGGAGCGGCTCCTGCGTCAGGTCCGTTCGCTCCCGGAGGTGGAGGAGGCGAGCTTCACCAGTGCGCTCCCGCTGGGCTCCACCTCCAGTCGTACCATGGTGAGCCGGGAAGGGGCGGACGGCGGCGGGGGCCCCGGGGTCGATTTCGCCAGGGTGGGAGCCGGGTACTTCCGGACGCTGCGCATTCCGCTGGTACGGGGCCGCGAGTTCCAGCCTTCCGACCGTGCCGGGGGTGCGCGCGTGGCGGTGGTGAACCAGGCGCTCGGCAGGCTTCTATGGGGCGGTGACGACCCTATCGGGCAACAGCTCCGGACCGGTGACGCGGTGTACCGGGTGGTGGGTGTGGCCCGGACCGGGAAGTACCACTCCCTCAGCGAAGAGTCCCAGCCCTTCCTGTACCTGCCGCTCGACCAGGAATACGCACCCGAGGTGTCGCTC
>JAFAYN010000087.1 GCA_019240375.1 Gemmatimonadota bacterium | reverse complement strand
TGGTCAACCCGGACCGGCGGATCCCTTCCATGATCACCTCGCTCACGGGGATCACCGACGCCATGGTGCGCGGCGCCCCCCGCTTCCACCAGGTGGCCGACCGGATCGTCCCGCTCCTGGAAGGGCGGATCTTCGTCGCGCACAACGCCCCGTTCGACTGGCGCTTCATGTGCGCCGAGATCGAGCGGGCCACCGGGATGCTCCCCGCCGGGCGCCAGCTCTGCACCGTCAAGCTGGCGCGCAAGATCCTCCCGCAGCTCCCCTCCCGCTCGCTCGACGGGCTGGCCGAGTACTTCGGGCTGGAGATCGAGTCGCGCCACCGCGCCCTGGACGACGCCGTCGCCACCGCCAAGGTGCTCCTGTACTTCATCGACTGGATGGAGGAGCGGGGGATCGAGGACTGGGACGGGGTGGACGTCCTGCTCGGCAAACGGGCGCCGCGCCGCAAGCGCACCGCCACGCCCCGATCCATGGACCAGGCATGACCGACCTGGCGACGCTGCGCGCCTCCGATCTCCCCCGGGTGCGTACCCGCGCGCTGGGCGAGCTGCGCATCCACGCGCTGGAAGCCGGGCTGCAGCGGCTGGACGGCGGGGCGATGTTCGGGGTGGTCCCCAAGCCGCTGTGGGAAAAGCGGGTCCCCGCCGACGCACGGAACCGGATCCCGCTGGGGCTGCGCTGCCTGCTGGTGGAAACGCCCGGCGAGCTGGTGCTGATCGAGACCGGGCTGGGGAACAAGGAGAACGAGAAGTTCCGGGACATCTACGGGGTGGAGAACGCCGCCTCGCCAGGGTCCGGGAGCGCCGACCGGCTCCAGGAGGCCGTCCGCGAGGCGGGGTTCTCGCCCGAGGACGTGACGACCGTGGTGAACACGCACCTGCACTTCGACCACGCGGGGGGGAACACCTTCCGCGACACCGAGGGTCGGGTGCGTCTTTCCTTCCCCAACGCGCGCTACCACGTGCAGCGCGGCGAGTGGGAGTGGGCCCACCGCTCCAACGAGCGCACCACCGCCAGCTACCTCCCGGACAACTACGAGCCGGTGATGGCGGCGGGGCGGCTGGAGCTGCTGGAAGGGGACGCGGAGATCCTCCCGGGGATCTCGGTGTACCGAACGCCGGGCCACTGCCCGCATCACCAGTCGGTGCTGGTGCGCTCCGGCGGGGAGACCGCCTGCTTCCTGGCGGACGTGATCCCCACCATGGCGCACCTCCCGCTCCCCTGGATCATGGGGTACGACGTGGAGCCGCTGGTGACGCTCGAGTCCAAGCGCGCGCTGCTGCGCCGCGCCGTGGACGAGCGGTGGCTCCTGGTGTCCACGCACGACCCGTCCATCCCCTGGGGATACGTGGTGGAGGACGGCAGGGGCGTCGCGCTCCGGGACGAGTTCCCGGGGTAGCCGCGCCGACGAAGAGCTCTGACCTACAGGATTTCGCGATGATCCAGCTGTCGAACGATCCGAAGACCACGCCCGTGATCGTGAGTGCGGTCCGCACCCCGATCGGCAAGTTCCTGGGCGCACTCTCCTCCCTTTCCGCCCCTGAGCTGGGGGCCATCGCCATCCGCGAGGCGGTGGCGCGCTCCGGCGTCTCGGCCGAGGACGTGGCCGAGGTGATCATGGGGAACGTGGTGCAGGGCGGCGTCGGCCAGGCCCCCGCGCGCCAGGCCGTCATCAGGTCGGGGCTCCCGGCCAAGGTGTCGGCGCTCACCATCAACAAGGTGTGCGGCTCCGGGCTCAAGGCGGTGATGCTCGCCGCGCAGTCGGTCCGCGCCGGCGACAACCAGGTGGTGGTCGCGGGCGGGCAGGAGTCGATGTCCAACGCCCCCTTCTACCTGTACGGGTACCGCAACGGGGTCAAGTTCGGCGACCAGACGGTGGTGGACGGGCTGATCCGCGACGGGCTCTGGTGCTCGTTCTGCGAGGTCCACATGGGCGGGCACGCCGAGTACACGGCCAACAAGGCCGGGATCACCCGCCAGCAGGCCGACGAGTTCTCGGTGCAATCGCACCGGAAGGCGGTCGCCGCGGCGCAGGCCGGGAAGTTCAAGGAAGAGATCGTCCCGGTGGAGATCGCCGGGCGCAAGGGGACCACCGTGGTGGACGCCGACGAGGGTCCGCGCGCCGACAGCAGCATGGAGTCGCTCGGCAAGCTGAAGCCCGCCTTCGCCAAGGACGCCCCCAAGGAGGTGACCGAGCCGGTGGTGACGGCCGGGAACGCCTCGTCCATGAACGACGGCGCCTCGGCGGTGATCGTGGTGTCGGAGGAGTACGCCCGCGCCAACGGGCTCAACATCCTGGCCCGCATCACCGGGTACTCCACCGGCGCGGTGGAGCCGAACGAGCTGTTCTTCGCCCCCATCGAGGCGGTGAACCGGCTGATGAAGAAGTCCGGGACCCAGATCGGCGACTACGACCTGATCGAGGCCAACGAGGCGTTCGCCGTGCAGGCGCTCGCCGACGGGCAGGGGCTCGGCTGGGACTGGGACCGGGTGAACGTCAACGGCGGCGCGGTTGCGCTCGGCCACCCGATCGGCGCCTCGGGCGCGCGGGTGCTGACCACGCTCCTGTACGCCATGCAGGACCGCGACGCTTCGACCGGCCTGGCGACCCTGTGCCTCGGCGGCGGCGACGCGGTGGCCCTTTCCGTGGAGCGGGTGTGATGAGCCGGACCGAGACGATGCGCGGCACGGCCGCGACCTGGATGGGGACCGAGCTGGTCCCCTCCCGCACCGCCCGCCGGGTGATCGGCGTGGTGGCCTTCGCCGCCGCGACGGCGTTCGGCGCCCGCGTGGCGGTCCCCCTCCCGGGGACCCCGGTGCCGTTCACCCTGCAGCCGCTCTTCGTGCTGCTTGCGGGGGCGGTGCTCGGCGGGCCGCTGGGCGCGGCGAGCCAGCTCCTGTACCTGGCCGCCGGCCTCTCCGGGCTCCCGGTGTTCGCGGCGGGCGGCGGCGCGGCGTACCTGCTCGGGCCGACCGGCGGGTACCTGATGGCCTACCCGGCCGCGGCGCTCCTGGCCGGCACCTTCGGGCGCGGCGGCAAGCTCCGCGCGCTCCCGGGGCTCCTGCTCGCGCTGGCGGCGATCTACGCCGGCGGGCTCGCCTGGCTGGCGGTGGTCGGGAACGTGGACGCGGCGGTGGCCCTCGGCCTGCGCCCCTTCGTCCTCGCCGACCTGGTCAAGGTGCTGATGGTGGTGCTGGTGATGGGCCGCATCCGCGACCGCGCCCTCCGGCTCTTCTAGGAGCCGGAGGGCGTTTTCGTGGACACCGTGGCGGGCGGTGATCCGGTCCAGGCCCCGGCCGAGCGGCCGGGGCTCCCGGCGCGGGTGTGGGAGACCGCCTGGAAGATCGTGCTGTACGTCGTCCTCTTCGCCGCCTTCGCCATCATCGGTGCGAAGCTTACGCGCGGCGGGTCGTTCGGCTCGGTGAGCTGGACCGGGATCACGGTCTCGCTCCTCGCCGCGCTCCTGGCCGGGTGGGTGATGCTCATCGGGGTGGAGCGGCGGCCCGTCGGGGCTCTGGGGTTCGCGCTCGGGCCGGCGGCGCCGCGCGAGGCGGTGGCGGGGATCGGGATCGGCGGCGGGCTGATCGCGGCGGCGGTGGTGCTGATCGCTCTGACCGGCGCGGCGCACTGGATCCCCGACGACGGGACGGTCCCCGGGTACGTGGAAACCTTGGCGGGCGGGCTGGCGTTCTTCACCCTGGCGGCCGCGCTGGAGGAGGTCCTCTTCCGCGGCTACCCGTTCCAGGTGCTGGTGCGGGGGATCGGGGCCTGGCCGGCCACGCTCCTGGCCTCGGCGCTGTTCGCGGCGATGCACGCCGCGAACCCCAACGTCCGCCCGCTGGGGCTGTGGAACATCTTCCTGGCGGGGATCCTCCTGTCCGCGGCGTACCTGCGGACGCGCTCGCTCTGGTTCGCGACGGCGGTGCACCTGGGGTGGAACTGGACCATGTCGTCGCTGTTCGACTTCCCGGTCAGCGGGCTCCAGCTCGACACCCCGCTGTACACCGCGGTGGAAACGGGGGCGGACTGGTGGACGGGGGGGAGTTTCGGGCCCGAGGCCGGGCTGGCCGCGACGGTGGTGCTGGTTGCGGGAACGGCCTGGCTCCTGCGTACGCCGCGGCTGCGCCCCTCCGACGAGGTCCGCGCGCTCGGTCCGCTGGTGGACGTGCCCTGGACCCGGGAGCCCGCCGCGTGACCCGCTCCGCGCTCCGCTACTGGGGGTCGGCGCTGGCGGTGGCGCTCGCCGTGGCCACCGCCGCGGCGCTGCTGTTCCCGTACGCGGCCCTGGGGCTGGGCTCCACGGCCGAGCGGGAGCGGGTCTGGCTCCTCACCGTCTGGACGGCGGGGGTGCTGGCGGTGCTGTTCGGGCTCACCGCGCGGCTGGGGTGGGCGAAGGGGATCGGGGTGCGGGAGGTGTCGGAGGCCGGCTCCTTCCGCGAGGCGGCGGACGCGCTGCGGAAGTCCGAGCGCGCCGACCCGGTCCGCCGGGCCGACGTGTGGATCATCGCCACCGGGGTGTTCCTGATCGGGATCTACTTCGCCGGGTGGCTGGTGCTGAAATGAAATCAACGCTTCGCACGGTGACGCGACATGGCTGACATCAGGAAGGTGGCGGTGGTCGGGGCGGGGACCATGGGCAACGGGATCGTCCACGTCTTCGCCCAGGGCGGGTATGACGTGACCATGATCGACGTGCGCCAGGAGGCGCTGGACGGCGCGCTGAAGACCATCGGCGGGAACATGGACCGCCAGATCAAGAAGGGCACTCTCGCCGAGTCCGACCGGGACGCCGCGCTGGGGCGGATCGCCACGGCCACCTCGCTGGACGAGGCCGCCGGCGCGGACATCGTGGTGGAGGCCGCCACCGAGAACCGCGACCTCAAGTTCCAGATCTTCCGCACGCTCGACTCGGTCGCCGCCGAGCACGCGATCCTGGCCAGCAACACCTCGTCCATCTCCATCACGGAGATCGCGGGGCAGACGCGCCGGGCCGACCGGGTGATCGGGATGCACTTCATGAACCCGGTCCCGGTGATGAAGCTGGTCGAGATCATCCGCGGATTGGCCACCTCCGACGAGACTACGCGCACGACGGTGGCGCTCTCGGAGGCGCTGGGGAAGACGGTGGCCGAGGCGCAGGACTACCCGGGGTTCGTGTCCAACCGGATCCTGATGCCGATGATCAACGAGGCGGTGTTCTGCCTGATGGAGGGCGTGGCGGACCGCGAGGCCATCGACACGGTGATGAAGCTGGGGATGAACCACCCCATGGGGCCTCTGGCTCTCGCCGACCTGATCGGGCTCGATACGTGCCTGGCGATCATGCAGGTGCTTCACGATGGTCTCGGCGACGACAAGTACCGGGCGTGTCCTCTGCTTCGTAAGTACGTGGCGGCGGGGAAGCTTGGGCGTAAGACCGGGGAAGGGTTTTACTCTTACTGAGGTTTGGGTTTGGGCGAATGCCGGCTGGCGCCGGCACCGCGCTCTATTCCGCTGGACACGATACTACCATGTCCAGCGGAACGGAGCCCCGCTGAACTGCGCGGGTCTCCGCCCTTCGGGTCACGATCGCTTTCGCAACCTCGGGTCTTCCAGGGAACCTGGGGACCTGCGTGCTGAATTTGTTAAAAGGTTTTGCAAATCTATATGACGCCGGAACAGCAACAGATTCGTGACCTGGCCCGGCAGTTCGCCGAGTCGGAGCTTCGCCCCCATGCCGAGGAGTGGGACCGGGAGTCCCATTTCCCGCGCGAGGTCATTTCGCAGCTCGCGGAGCTTGGGTTCCTGGGGATGCTCCTTCCCGAGGAGTGGGACGGGCTGGCGCTGGACACCATGTCCTACCTGCTGGCGCTGGAGCAGATCTCCTGGGGGG
>JAFAYN010000417.1 GCA_019240375.1 Gemmatimonadota bacterium | reverse complement strand
GTACTGGTGAGCGGGCGCCTGAGCTTCGAGCTGGTGCAGAAGGCGGCCCGCGCGGGGGTGGCGGTGCTGGCCGGGGTGTCGGCGCCGTCCAGCCTGGCGGTGGAGCTGGCGGAGGACGCGGGGATGACGCTGGTCGGCTTCCTGCGCGGCACCCGCTTCAACGTGTACGCGGGGGCGGGGCGGATCACTCCCGCGGCGGAACCGGCGAGGAGGGAGGGGTGACGATGAAACGAGGGCTCGTCGTGATGGTCCTGGGGCTCGGCGCGGCGTCGGTGGCGTGCGCCCGCCCGAAGCCGGAAGCGGACGCCACGGTCGCCCGGGAGGCGGCGCTCCCGGCCGACACGGTGCCGGCGGCCCGCGCGCTCCCCGCGGACACGCAGCGCATGCGCGTCCCGGGGCCGCGTGACACCCGGCCGTGGATCCCCGCCCGCGCGGACTCGCTCGTCCGCCCGTCCGCCCGGGCGGTGCCCGCTGCTCCCGCCGTGGCGCAGGAGCCCGCGGGGCGGTGGACGGCCGGGGTGACCTCGAAGCCGGGCGGCGCTCCTCCCGTGGCCGTGCTGCGGGCGGTACGCAGCGCGCGCGGCGCGGAGTGGGACCGGGTGGTGTTCGAGTTCGCTGGGCGCGCCGTGCCGGGGTACCACGTGGAGTACGCGAGAGCGCCGGCGCAGTGCGGCTCTGGGGATGTCGTACAGGTGGCGGGGCAGGGGCGGCTGGAGGTGCGCTTCCTGGGGACGCAGGCGCACACCGACGAGGGGAAGAGCACGGTCGCCCCGCGCGAGCGGAAGCCCGCCCTGCCGGTGCTGCGGGAGATGGAGATGACCTGCGACTTCGAGGGGGACGTGACGTGGGTGCTGGGCGTCGCCCGGCCCAACCGCTACCGGGTGATGGAGCTATCCGGGCCCGCCCGGCTGGTGGTGGACGTCCGCCACTGAGCGGCGGAGGCGGAGCGGGCGGCCCGGTGGGGTCGCCCGCCCTCGCTCCCGGTCAGGCCGCGCTGCACTCGTCCAGCTCGTGCAGGTACGCCATCCCCTCCGGGAGGACGTGCACCCGCGGGCCGTAGGGCGCGTCCAGCGGGCCCCCGCCGCCGCGGCGGACGTGCCCCGCCTCGCGGAGGTGGTCGGTGATGGCGAGCGCTTCCTCGTAGGGGAGGCCGAGCTGCTCCCCCAGGATGCCGATGGGGACCCAGCGGTGGGGGTCGCCCTGCGTGACCTCGGCGATGCGCCGCAGGAAAGCGTCCTGTTTCAGAGAGATCATCTGGTCCGCCAGGCTCGTTTGCATGCTCCCCTCCTGTATGTGGTTGCCCTGAAAACAGTTGTGCGCAATCGGCATGCCGGGCCGCCGGGTTTTCCGCCCGTCCCGCGCCATCGCACTCCCGCCGGATCCTTGAGCCGCCGCGAGAATTCGGTATCTTGCTGAGTCCGTGGCACAACCTGTTTCCCCGACCCTGAAGCGCATGCCTGACCGGGATCCCGCCTCCATCGAACACCTGGAGCAGGCGAGGGACATCATCTGGGATGCCCTGCAACTGCTGGAGAACGCGCAGAGGATCCTCTTCAGGGCCGGGGACTGCTACGTGGCCGAAGTGTGGGGGGACGGGGTACGGTCCGTGCTGGAGGTGACGGAGCGGATGGCCGACCTGTCCGGCGACCTGACCTCGGTGCAGATCGAGGTGGGGCGTATCGCGCGCCGCGACCGGGGGCGCTCCACCCCCACCTGACGGAGTGTGGACGATGTCGCGTGCCTTTGTCCGTGAAGATTCCGGGGAGCACGTGCCGCCGGGGCGGTTCGGGCTCCCGCCGCAGGACGACCCGTCATTCGACGCGGCGGCGGCGCGCGCCCTCCTCGAAGCGGCCCGGGACGCCAACACCGCGAGCGCCGAGGCCGCGACCGGCTACCTGTGGGGCGAGCCGCGCCTCCGCCGGCACGTGCGCCGTCTCCTCCGCGAGGCCGAGGAGCTTCCCGAGAACGAGCAGGACCTGCGCTTCATCCGCGTGGCCCGGCGCTTCCTGGCCGCGGGGTAGGTGGCGAAAGTCAGCCTCGCCCGGGCGCTCTCCAAGCTGGGGTTCTGCTCCCGCTCGCAGGCGCGGGGGGTGGTCGAGGCAGGGCGGGTGCGGGTCAACGGGGTGGTCCGGCGCGACCCGGCGGCATGGGTGGAGATGGACCGCGACCGGATCGAGGTGGACGGGGAGCGGACCGTCGCCACCCCACGCGTCTACCTGGCGCTGAACAAGCCGCGCGGGCTGGTCACCACCACCGCCGACGAGCGGGGGCGGGAGACCGTCTACACCTGCCTGACCGATCCCGCCCTCCCCCGGGTGTCGCCGGTGGGGCGGCTGGACCGGGCCAGCGAGGGGCTCCTCCTGTTCAGCAACGACACCCGCTGGGCGGCCCGGGTGACGGACCCCGCCACCCACCTGGACAAGACCTACCACGTGCAGGTGGACCGCCTGGCCGACGAGGCGCTTCTCCGGGCGATGAGGGAGGGGGTGGAGGAGGGCGGCGAACACCTGGCCGCGAAGGCGGTCCGCCCGCTGCGGGAGGGGACCCGCAACTCGTGGCTGGAGGTGGTGCTGGACGAGGGGAAGAACCGGCACATCCGCCGCCTGCTGGGGGCGCTGGGGGTGGAAACCCTCCGCCTGGTGCGGGTGGCGGTCGGACCGCTGGAGCTGGGCGCCCTCCCCCGGGGCGGGTACCGGCACCTGACCGCCGGGGAAAAGGCGGCGCTGGACGCCGCCATGGATACCGCGTCGCGGAAGCGGTCCGGGCGGCGCTGACCGCGGACGGAACACTTGACGGCGGGGCGCGCCCGCCGCATCCATGTGGAGGTACATTTCCCGCCTGCGGACGACGGCGCCGGGAGCGCCGCACCCGCCCGCGCGCCCCGCCTCATCCATCCCACAGCGGAGATCGGATCATGCGCTTCGCCAGACCCGCAGCGGCGTTCGCCCTGCTCGCCACCCTGGCCGCCTGCGGCGAGAGCGCGGCGCCCGCGCCGACGGCCGCCGCCGCGCGCCCCCACGACATCGTCAACGGGGTTCCCACGGGGAATTCCTATGCGAACGTGGGGGCGCTCCTGTACGACTTCAACGCCAACGGCAAGGTCGACGGCGAGGACGCGCTGTGCACGGGGAGCCTGATCTCCCCCACCGTCTTCCTCACCGCGGCGCACTGCGTGGAGTTCCTCCCCTCCAACGCGCAGCTGTACGTCTCGTTCGACCCGACGCTGATGCCGGCCCCGGCGCACTACATCTCCGCCAAGGCCTTCCACTACGATCCGCTGTACGGGCACGACCAGGCCGACCTGCACGACCTGGCGGTGGTGATCCTCAGCGACCGCTCCACCCGCGGGATGACCCCGCTCAAGCTCCCGCCGGCCGGCTACCTGGACGGGCTGGCGGCGAAGGGCGGGCTGGCGAACCAGCTGTTCGTGAACGTGGGGTATGGCACCTCGAACACCCGCACCGGCGTCCCTCAATACCCGTACGACGGGATCCGCAAGACGTCGAAGTCCGAGTTCATGGCGCTGCAGCCCAGCTGGCTCGGGCTCCTGATCAACGTCAACGCCACCGGCCAGGGCGGCGACTGCTACGGCGATTCGGGCGGCCCCAAGTTCCTGGACGGGAACCCCGACATGGTCGTGGCCACCGTGACCACCGGCGACACTCCCTGCCGGGCGACCAGCTGGGACTACCGGCTGGACACCCCCTCGGCGCGGGCCTTCCTGGGGCAGTTCGTCGCGCTCCCCTGACCCGTTCCGGGTAGGAGAGCCACGCGCGGGCGGCGTCGCGACAGCGGCGCCGCCCGTCCCTTTTCTACACCCGCCGGGTTCCTTTGGCGCCTTTGTCCGATGCTGCTACCACACTGCTACGGGATCGCGGAACTCTTTCGCGAAGGCTCGGTACCAGTGGGCTCTCCTCCGAGTCACCGAACGAACGATTGATCCCATGAACCGCACCAAGCAACCGCTCAGGCCCTGGATCGTCGGCGCCTGCCTCCTGGTCGGCGGCTTCTCCGGAAGCCTGCAGGCCCAGAACGGCACCGCCGCCCGGAACGCCTCCTCGCAGCCGGCCCGCTCCGGCGGCTTCGGCGTCGACACGACCGGCTTCGACCGCAGCGTCCGCCCGCAGGACGACTTCTTCCGCTTCGTCAACGGCGGCTGGCTGCGGAGCACGCAGATCCCGGCCGATCGCTCCCGCTACGGCAGCTTCGACCTGCTGGCCGACCAGAGCGAGAACGCGGTCCGCGCCATCGTCGAGGAGGCCGCCGCCTCCCGCGACCGGAAGCCGGGGAGCAACACCCGGAAGGTGGGCGACCTGTACCTCAGCTACATGGACACCGCCCGCATCGAGGCGCTGGGGATCACCCCGATCCGCGCCGACCTGAACCGGGTCGCCGCGCTCTCCGGCAAGCAGCAGCTCCCCGAGCTGTTCGCGTACTTCCGCCGCGAGGGGATCCAGACGCCCTTCGGCTTCGGCGTGTCGCAGGACCCGAAGCAGGCCACGCGCTACATCGCCAGCGTCAGCCAGGGCGGGCTGGGGCTCCCCGACCGCGACTACTACCTGAAGCAGGACGCCAGCTTCCAGCAGACGCGCGCCGCCTACCAGAGCTACGTGGAGACGCTCTTCCGCCTGGCCGGCCAGCCGAACCCGGAGGCCGCCGCGAAGAACGTGATCGCGCTGGAGACCGAGCTTGCCGCCAAGCAGTGGGACCGCGCCCGGAACCGTGACCGCGAGGCGAGCTACAACCTCAAGACGGTGGCCGAGCTGAACCAGCTCACGCCGGGCTTCTCGTGGGACCGCTTCCTGAGGGCGGTCGGCGCGGAAAAGACGCCGGGCGTCATCGTGGCGCAGCCGGACTTCTTCCAGGGGCTGGACTCGATCCTGGCGAAGACCCCGCTCCCGGTGCTGAAGCAGTACTTCACCTACAAGATCCTGGACGACGCGGCGCCGACGCTGCCGCGCCGCTTCGCCGAGGCGCAGTTCAACTTCCGCGGCAAGGTGCTTTCCGGGCTGCAGCAGGAGCGCCCGCGCTGGAAGCGCGGCATCGGGACGGTGAACGGGGTGCTGGGCGAGGCCACGGGGCAGCTGTACGTGGAACGCAGCTTCACGCCGGAGCAGAAGGCGCGCATGCAGCGGCTGGTGGGGAACATCCTTGCCGCCTACAAGGAGGGGATCGACGAGCTGGACTGGATGAGCCCCGAGACCAAGGCGCAGGCGCAGGCCAAGCTCGCCAACTTCAACGTCAAGATCGGCTACCCCGACAAGTGGCGTGACTACTCGGCGCTGGAGATCCGCCCCGGCGACCTGGCGGGGAACCTGCGCCGCTCCAGCGAGTGGCGCTTCGCGGAGATGGTCGGCCGGCTGGGCAAGCCGATCAACCGCACCGAGTGGGGGATGACCCCGCAGACGGTGAACGCGTACTACAGCCCGTCGATGAACGAGATCGTGTTCCCGGCCGCGATCCTCCAGCCTCCGTTCTTCAACCCGGACGCGGACGACGCGGTGAACTACGGCGCCATCGGGGCCGTGATCGGGCACGAGATCAGCCACGGCTTCGACGACCAGGGCGCGCGCTCGGACGGCTCGGGGAACCTGCGCAACTGGTGGACCGCCCAGGACCAGCAGGAGTTCAAGCAGCGCACCGACGCGCTGGCGGCGCGGTACAGCGCCTTCGAGCCGATGCAGGGGCAGCACATCAACGGGCGCCTCACCCTCGGCGAGAACATCGGCGACCTGAGCGGGCTGACCATCGCCTACCGGGCGTACCAGCGCTCGCTGAACGGGCAGCCGGCCCCGGTGATCGACGGCTTCACCGGCGACCAGCGCTTCTTCCTCGGCTTCGCGCAGATCTGGCGCAGCCAGGCACGCGAGGCGGCGCTGCGCCAGCAGCTCCTGACCGATCCGCACTCGCCGGGCGAGTTCCGGGTCAACGGGGTTCTCCCCAACATGCCGCAGTTCTACGCCGCCTTCAACGTGCAGCCGGGCGACAAGATGTACGTCGCGCCCGAGCAGCGCGTGAAGATCTGGTAAGCTCGGCGCTCTCCGGAGCCACACGGCCCGGGTCCCCGTCACGGGGGCCCGGGCCGTTCGCGTCGGGGGAACCAAAGTCCGCGCCCGCCGTAGAAGGGTGGCGGCTTCCATGTCCTCACCACCGACCCTCCCGACTCCATGAAAGAGAAACCGTCCTTCGTCGCGCGGCTGTCGCTGGCCGCGGGGGCCTGCCTCCTGGCGGGCGGTCTGGCCGGCGCGGCGCGCGCCCAGACCCCGGCGCAGCCCACCCTGGGGATCGACGTCCGCAACTTCGACCGCAGCGTCCGTCCGCAGGACGACTTCTTCCGCTACGTGAACGGCACCTGGCTGAAGACGTACCGGCTCCCGGAGGATCGTACCAACTACGGCACCTTCACCGAGCTGGCGGACCGGAGCGACCTGGCGCTGCGCCGCCTCATCGAGCAGGCCGCCGCCACGCCTGGGAAGCAGCCGGGATCGGACCTGCAGAAGGTCGGCGACTTCTACGCCGCCTTCCTGGACAGCGCCCGGGTGGAGCGCCTGGGGGTGGCCCCGCTCCGGGGCGAGATGGCGCGGATCGCCGGCGCCCGCGGCAAGGCCGAGTTCCCCGCCCTGTTCGCGCACCTGGCGCGTATGGGGGTGCAGACGCCCTTCTCGGCGTCCGTGGCCCAGGACGACCGCAAGGCCGACGAGTACGTGGTGACGGTCTACCAGTCGGGGCTGGGACTCCCGGACCGCGACTACTACTCCAACCCGGGGCCCCGCTTCGTGGAGGCGCGCGCCGCCTACGCCCGCTACGTGGAAACGCTGCTCCGCATGGCCGGCACACCCGACGCGGCGGGGGCCGCCCGCTCGGTGGTGGCGCTGGAGGACTCCCTCGCGCGGGCGCAGTGGGACCGCACCCGCAACCGCGACCCCAACGCCGTCTACAACCGCTTCACCGTGGCGGGGCTCGACTCGCTGACGCCCTCCTTCGCGTGGAGCCGCTTCATCCCGGCGGCGGGGCTGGAGCGGACCCCGGCGGTGGTCGTCCGCCAGCCGAGCTACGTGCAGGCGGCCGGGCGCGCCATCGAGCGGGTCCCGCTCCCGGTGTGGAAGCAGTACCTGACCTTCAAGCTCCTGGACGCCTACGCCGGCTACCTGGGGCGCGATTGGGTGGACGCCCAGTTCGCCTTCGAGGGGCGGACGCTGGGCGGGCTGGAGCAGATGCTCCCCCGCTGGAAGCGCGGGCTGGACGCGGTGGAGGGGTCGATGGGGATGCTCGCCGGGCGATTGTACGTGGAGCAGACCTTCCAGCCGGAAGCCAAGGCGCGCATGCAGCGGCTCGTCGCCAACGTGATGGACGCCTTCCGGGTGGGGATCGACTCGCTGGAGTGGATGAGCCCGGCGACCCGCGAGCAGGCGCGCGCCAAGCTGGCGCACCTCAACGTCAAGATCGCCTACCCCGACCCGTGGCCCGACTACTCGGGGCTGGAGGTGCGCGCGGGCGACCTGGTGGGGAACGTGATGCGGGCCCGCGAGTTCGCCTACCAGCGCGAGGCGAACAAGCTGGGGAAGCCGATCGACCGCACCGAGTGGGGGATGACCCCGCAGACGGTGAACGCGTACTACAACGCGTCGATGAATGAGATCGTCTTCCCGGCGGCGATCCTCCTCCCGCCCTTCTTCGATCCCGCCGCCGACGACGCCACCAACTACGGGGCGATCGGCGCGGTGATCGGGCACGAGACCAGCCACGCCTTCGACGACCAGGGGAGCCAGTACGACCCGGTCGGGAACCTGCGCAACTGGTGGACGCCGGAGGACGCGGCGGCCTTCAAGGCGCGCACGGACCGGCTGGCGGAGCAGTACTCGGCCTTCTCGCCGCTGGAGGGGATGAACATCAACGGGCGCCTCACTCTGGGCGAGAACATCGGTGACGTGAGCGGGCTGGCCGTCGCCTACCGCGCCTACAGGCGCTCGCTGAACGGCCGGGAGGCCCCGGTGATCGACGGCTTCACCGGCGACCAGCGCTTCTTCATGGGGTGGGCGCAGGTGTGGCGCCGGATGTACCGCGAGGCCAACCTCCGCGAGCGGCTGCTGACCGATCCGCACTCGCCCAGCGAGTTCCGGGTCAACGGGGTGCTGCGCAACATGCCGCAGTTCTACGCCGCCTTCGACGTGAAGCCGGGCGACAGGATGTACCTTCCCCCCGAGCAGCGGGTGAAGATCTGGTGAGCCTTTCCCGGGCTCGCTGACGCCGGGAGCCGGTCGGGGCCTTTCGAGGTCCGGGCCGGCTCTCTTGCTTTCCCCGTCGGCACCTTGGAGCGGCATGACGGATTCCGGCTTTTACGGCGAGCTTGCTCCCTTCTACCACCTGGTCTACTCGGACTGGGAGGCGAGCGTCTCCCGGCAGGCTTCGGCGCTGGACGCGATCATCCGGGCGGCAGACGGGACGCGCGAGGGCTCGGTGCTGGACGCGGCGTGCGGGATCGGGACGCAGAGCCTCGGCCTGGCGGCGCTGGGGTACCGGGTCACGGCCTCGGACCTGTCTCCCGGGGCGGTGGAGCGTGCCCGGCGCGAGGCGGAGCGGCGGGAGCTGGACGTGGGCTTTTCGGTGGCGGACATGCGGGAGGTGTTCGACCACCACGGACGCACGTTCGACGTGGTGCTCGCCGCCGACAACTCCGTTCCCCACCTCCTTTCCGACGCGGAGATCCTGCGGGCCTTCCGGCAGTTCTTTTCCTGCACCCGTCCCGGGGGCGTGTGCGTGGTCTCGGTGCGCGACTACGCGGTGGAGGAGCGCGGGGGGACGCGGGTGGTGCCCCACGGGGTGCGGGTGGAGGACGGCGTGCGCTACCTGGTGTTCCAGCTGTGGGAGTGGCGGGGCGAGCTGTACGACGTGTCCCTGTACCTGGTGGAGGACCGCCCCGGCTCGGAGCCCGTCACCCGGGTGATGCGCTCCACCTACTACGCGGTCTCGCTGGACACGCTGGCGGAGCTGATGACGCGGGTGGGGTTCGAGCGGGTGCGCCGGATCGACGGCGTCTTCTTCCAGCCGGTGCTGGTGGGCCGTCGCCCGCCCGCGGACGCGGCGGCCGGGTGACGTACGACGCGAGGATGGAAAAAGGGGCCGGGGCGGAAGATTTCCGCCCCGGCCCCGTCGTGTCGCTACGCCTCCACCCTGGGGAGGACCATCCCGAACCGCGCCCCGCCGCCGGGCGGGTCGTCCACGAAGACCTCGCCGCCGTGCGCGGTGGCGACGCGGCGCACCAGGGCGAGCCCCAGCCCGATCCCTCCCGTCTCCCCCGCCTGGGCGAACGGCTCCCAGATCCGTGTCCGGTCGGCCGCCGGGACCCCGAGCCCCTGGTCGGTCACGGCGACGACGGCCCGGCCGGGCTCCGTGTGCAGCGAAAGGGTGATGGTCTGCCCCGGCGCGCCGTGCCGCACCGCGTTGTCCAGCAGGTTGGCGACCGCCTGGCGGAGGGCGCGGGCGCTCCCGGCGGCCACCACGCCGGCGGGCGGGTCGGCCTCGATGCGCATCCCCCGCGCGGCGGCCAGCGGGGCGCACGCCGCGGCCGTGTCTTCCAGCAGCGCCCCCAGCTCCACCGGCTCCCGCGCCGGGTACGCCTCCGGCCCGGCGTCGTGGGCGAAGTCCAGGAGGTTCTCCACCATGTCGCCCAGGCGGAGCGCTTCCCGCTCGATCACCCCCAGCCAGCGGCGCTGCTCCGCGTCGGCCGGCTCGCCGTGCACCTGCAGCATCTCGGTGAAGAGCCGGATGTGCGTCAGCGAGGTGCGCATCTCGTGCGAGACCCCCTGCGCGAACTCGCGCCGGAAGCGCCCCATCCGCCGCTCGGCCAGCCAGTGCACCACCACGGCCCCGGCGAGCCCACCCACCACCAGCTCCGCCCCCGCGAGCCAGGGCATCAGCCCTGCCCGTACAGGAAGGCGCCCACCGCCGCGCGCGAGGCCAGCCCCAGCTTCGCCAGGACCTGCTCGGTGTGGTTGCGCGCGGTGAAGTAGCTTACGGAAAGCCGGCGGGCGATCTCCACGTTGCTGTACCCCTCGCTCAGCAGGCGCGCCACCGCCACCTGCCGGCTGGTCAGCCCGTACTGCTCATGGAGCTGCTCGTCGCTGAGCGCCGCCGCGGCGCTCCCCGCGGGGCGGGCGGCGGGTGGGGCGGCGCG
>JAFAYN010000382.1 GCA_019240375.1 Gemmatimonadota bacterium | reverse complement strand
GCGGGTGTACGACGCCGTCCCGGCGGGTTCGGCTGGTCCGGGCGCCGTGCGGGCGATCCGCCGCGACGTGGTGATCCTCCCGGACGGCGACGGGGGCGCGGAGGTGGACGAGCTGCTGCGCGTTCACAACGCGCGGGGCGTCACGCTGGTGTCGGACGGGCAGCCGACCTGGGAGTTCCGCCTCCCGGAGGGGGCGGGAGCCTTCGAGGTGGGGGAGGGGGAGATCTCCGGCGACGCGGTGATGCGCAAGGGGGACCGGGTGCTGGTGACCGGCTCGCTGACGCCGGGGAGCCACGAGCTGTTCATCCGCTACCGCATTCCCCGCGACGCCCGCAGGACCGCGTTCCCGCTGACGGCGGGGACCGACTCGATGAACGTGCTGGTCCGGCAGCCCTCCGCGAAGGCGACGGTGGCGGGGTTCGCGGAGCCGAGGCCGGTGGAGGCGGACGGCGAGAAGTTCCTCCGCTACTCCGGGGCCCGGCTGGGCGCCCGCAGGGAGGTGGTGGTGGAGTGGGACCGCCCGATGTCCTCGCCGGTGGACCCGCGGATCGCCGCGGTGGTGGCGATGGGGCTGGTGCTCGCCGGGGGGGCGGGGCTCGCCGCGCGCCGGGGCTCCCGCTCCGCGACATCGTAGCGCGGCCGCGGACACCGTGCCCCTGGTCTCCGCGCACTCGCTGATCCTGCAGTCGTTCCCGTACAGCGAGACGAGCAAGGTGCTCCGTCTCTTCACGCGGGAGATGGGGCTGCGCTCGGTGATCGCCAAGGGGGCGCAGCGGCCGAAGAGCCGCTTCGGGGGGATCCTGGAGCCCTTCACCGGCGGGATCGCCTTCTTCTACCTCAGGGAAGGGCGCGACCTGCACACGCTGAGCGGCTTCGACCTGCTGCGCAGCCGGCAGGGGCTGGGGCGCGACCTGACCGGGTTCGCGGGGGCGTCGCTGGTCGCGGAGCTGGTGCTCCGCTACGCGACCGAGGAGCCGCACGAGGAGCTGTTCGAGGCGCTGGAGGAGTCGCTGGACGCGATCCTGGCCGCGCAGGGGGAGGGGAGGGAGCGGGCGGCGTTCCTGGCCGCCTGGCGGGTGGTGGACCTGCTCGGCTTCGCCCCGCGGACGGACGCGTGCGTCACCTGCGGGCGCGCGCTGGACGCGGAGGAGCCGGTCCGCTTCGACGCCGCCGCCGGGGGCGCGGCGTGCCGCGACTGCCGCCACAGCGGCCGCATCCTGGACCCCGCCTCGCGCGGGGAGCTGGGCTCCATGCTGGAGGGCGCCCTCCCGGAGCGCCCGTTCGCGGACCCATCGGCCCAGCGCGCCCTGCTGCGCACCTACCTGAACGCGCAGCTCGCGCAGGAGCGCCCCCTCCGCTCGCTGGAGCTCTTCCTCCAGCAGGTGGGGTAGGCACCCCCACCAGGCGGTGCCTTGACCCGCCGCGGAACGCCGGCCTAAGTTGGGAACAAACGCTTCCCACAGGCTCCCCAACACCGGAGGAATCCGTGTCCTGAGATCATCACCCGAACAGTGAGGTGCCGATGCGATGCACCCCTCCTGTTCTGCTCATCCTGCTGGTGATCTACGGCTTCCTTTCCCCTCCTCCCCTGCACGCGCAGAATCCGGTGGGTCTGCCGCCGATCCAGCAGCAGGCCAAAGGGTTCCACCTGGAGCAGAACAGCCCCAATCCCGTCGACGGCGAGACGTGGATCCCCTTTTCCCTGGACGAGACCCTATTCGAGAACGGTGAAACGCGCCTGGTGACGCTCCAGGTCTTCAACCTGCTGAACCAGGTGGTCGCGGTGCCCAAGGCGCCGGACCATCCGCGAGGCAGGAACGTTCCGATCCTCAGCCTTCCCTACACGGAGCCCGGCCGGAAGCTGGGGTACTGGGACGGGAGGGACAGCGCGGGCCGCCGCGCGCCGTCGGGGGTGTACTACTGCCTGCTGACGGTGAACGGCCAGACCGACATGAAAAAGATCATCGTCGTCAACTCGAGGAGAAAATCCAGAATCCCAATTCCATGGTTCGGAAGCAAAGGCCGGTCCGAGTGAGTGCTCGGGCCGGTTTGTTTTTGGGACGGCACCCCTCTCCCCGGCACTACGCGCCACCCCTCTCCCACAAGGGGCAAGGGGACTGCAACAACAACTACACGACCAAGCCGTAGTGCTCCCCTCCCCCCTCGTGGGGGATCGAGGGGGCAAGCTGTGGGGGAGGGGGCTGGTCGGGACTCGCGCGAATGCCGGCATTGCACGCCCCCATCCGGCGCTTCGCGCCACCTTCCCCCAATTCTGGGGGAAGGCCCCGCAACAGCAGGATAATAGCAGAAGGGCGAGCACCCACACGGGGATGCTCGCCCTTCGTCGTTTGCCGTTCCCGCCGTACCCCCCGAATCCTGTTCGGAGGGAGACCTGGGGCTGTTTCCAGGGCTCACTCCGGGCTGGGGAGACTCACGGCTGTTTCGTGAGGCTCACCGGCCCCGCGGAAGAGACGGACGGCCGTATCGTCCGGCTCTGTAGCGGCCCGTCAACCCAAGAAATCAGTCGATCAGGTACAGGAACCGCCCACAGCTGTCACAGTGGCTGATGTCCCGGTTCCGATCCGCATCCGAAGCCAGCGCCGTGGGAACCGAAACGAAGCACCCGTAGCACGTACCCCCGATCACCGGAACCACCACCCGCGCGTGCCGCCCCGCGACCCGGTTGTACCGGCTCCGCACCGGCGGCGAAAGGGACGCCTCCATCTCCCCGATCTTCTCGTCGAGCTGCCGGACCGCGTCCTCGATGCTGACGTTGAAGACCTCTTCCTCCACCTGGCGCTCCGACGACGCTTCCGTCAGCTCGCGCTTCTGGGTCTTCAGGTCCTGGATCTCGAGCAGGATCTCTAG
>JAFAYN010000208.1 GCA_019240375.1 Gemmatimonadota bacterium | reverse complement strand
CGCGTCGCAACGAAGGCCCCGGCGCCGACGCCGGCCGCGTCCCACACCAGGTCCTTGAACGAGGGATCGCCCTTCGGGTCGGTGCGGTCGTGCAATTCCTTCCACACGCCGGCCGCTCCGCCCGCGCCGGCGCCCACCAGGGCGCTCCCCTGCGGGCTCAGGCCGGTGGCGCGGGCGGCGCTCGCGGCCAGGCTGGTCGCCACGAACGAGGTGAAGAAGTGCTTCCACTTGTCCTCCGCCACCCATTTGTCGCGCGGCGGGGCCGGGCGGGCGGACAGGGCGAGGCAGAGCCCCAGCATGCACAGGTTCATCGATTCATCCGCGGTAGTTTGCCCAGGAGCGGGCGGCGCCGAGCGCCCTGCGCCACCCCGACACCCACTCCTCCCTTCGCGACGGCTCGGCCGCGGGCGCGAACTCCGCCGTCCGGGGGCGCGCGGCCTGGAAGTCCTGCGGTGTCTTCCAGACGCCCAGCGCCAGCCCGGCCAGCCCCGCCGCCCCGAAGGCGGTCATCTCCACCATCGACGGGCGGCGCACCGGGATCCCCAGCACGTCGGCCTGGAACTGCATCAGCCAGTCGTTGCCGCTGGCGCCGCCGTCCACGCGCAGCGCGCTCATCTTCACGCCGGAGTCGGCCTCCATCGCCTCCACCACGTCGCGCGTGGCGTAGGCCATCGCCTCCAGCGCGGCGCGGGCCAGGTGGGCGCGCCCCGTCCCGCGCGTCAGTCCCACCAGCGTCCCCCTGGCCCCGGGCTCCCAGTGCGGCGCGCCCAGCCCGGTGAAGGCGGGGACGAAGTAGACCCCGTCGTTCCCTTCCAGCGAGCGGGCCAGCGCGTCCGTCTCGTCCGCCTGCGCGATGATCCCCACCCCGTCGCGCAGCCACTGCACCGCGGCGCCGGCCACGAAGATGGAGCCCTCCAGCGCGAAGGCGCGCTCCCCGCGGGGGCCGCACGCGGCGGTGGTGAGCATCCCGTTGCGCGAGGCCACGCGCTCCTCGCCGGTGTGCAGGAGGAGGAAGGCGCCCGTCCCGTAGGTGTTCTTCCCCTCGCCCGGGGTGCAGCAACCATGCCCGAAGAGGGCCGCCTGCTGGTCGCCGGCGATCCCCGCCACCGGGATGGCGCCCCCGAACGCGGCGCCGTCGGTGATCCCGAAGTCGCCGCTGGAGGGGCGGATCTCGGGAAGGACGGCGCGCGGGATGCCGAAGCGGGCCAGGAGCGACGGGTCCCACTCGCCCGAGTCCAGCCCGTACAGCAGGGTGCGGGAGGCGTTGGTGGGGTCGGTCAGGTGCAGGCGCCCGCCGGTCAGCTTCCACACCAGCCAGCTGTCGATGGTCCCGGCCGCCAGCTCCCCGGCCTCGGCGCGGCGGCGGGCGTCCGGGACGTTGTCCAGGAGCCAGGCCAGCTTGGTGGCGCTGAAGTACGGGTCGATCACCAGCCCGGTGCGCTCGCGCACCTCCGGCTCGGCACCCTCCTCCTTCATCCGGCGGCACAGGTCGGCGGTCCGCCCGTCCTGCCACACGAGCGCACGGTGCACCGGCTCGCCTGTGGCACGGTCCCACAGCACGACGGTCTCGCGCTGGTTGGTGATCCCGATCCCCGCCAGCCGGTCGAGCGTGGTCCCGGCGTCGGCGGCGGCCTTCTCCGCCACCCCGCGGGTGACGCGCCAGATCTCCCCGGCGTCGTGCTCCACCCACCCCGGCCGGGGGAAGTACTGGGTGAACTCGCTGTAGCCGCGCCCGCGGATCCGCCCGTCGGCGTCGATGACGAGGCAGGTGGTGCCGGTGGTCCCCTGGTCGATGGCGAGGATCATGGGCGCGCTCTCAGGTAGGGTTCACCGGGACCGGCTTCAGTGCCCCAAAGCCGTACCGCCACCCGAAGCGCTCGATGAGGCGGAGCATCCGCAGCACGGGGAGCCCCATCACCGCGAAGTAGTCGCCCTCGATGCACTCCACGATGGCGGAGCCGAACCCCTGGATCCCGTACGCGCCGGCCTTGTCCATCGGCTCGCCGGTGGCGACGTACTCCTCGCACGTCTCCAGGTCGAGCGCGCGGAAGCGGACACGCACCCGCTCCATCCCCGACTCCACCCGCCCGCCTCGCGCGACGGCGATCCCGGTGTGCACCTCGTGCTCGCGCCCGGACAGGCGCATCAGCATCTCCACCGCCTGCGCGTGGTCGCGGGGCTTCCCCAGCACGTCGCCGTCCACCACCACGATGGTGTCGGAGCCCACCACCAGCGCCTCGGGGCGGCGGGCGGCGATGGCCTGCGCCTTCTCGCGCGCCAGGCGCTGGGCGTGCGCGTCGGGACTTTCCCCGTCGTGGCGGCTCTCGTCGATGTCGGCGGGGATGGTCTCGAAGGCGAGCCCCAGCCGCCCGATCAGCTCCGCGCGGCGCGGCGACTGGGAGGCGAGGATCAGCGTGGGAGACGGGGCGGCGGCTGCGTCCGGCATGCGGGATCGGTGCAGGAGGTTCGGGTTCCCGGGGTCCGCCGCCAAGCTACCTCGCGGGGGTGGGGCGCGCAACGCGGGCGAGGAAACGGGAGGAGCACGGAAACTACAAACGTTTTCTGGCAGAACGCCCCGGCGCGCCGTATCATGTGGGCGTGGTATGTCCCACCGGTACGAGATTCCTCCAACTGCTACACTGCCATGCGCAACCTTGCCTCCCTGCGGGCGGCCGGCCTGCTCACCCTGGCGCTGCTCTGCGGCGCCGTCGAATCCACCCCGTCGTCCGCCCAGATCGGCGGCATGCTGCGCGGCGCCGCCGGCCGCGTCGGAAGCCACCTCCCCGACGTCAGCGGCGCGCTGCAGGGGAAGGCTCCCATCACCACCAGCCTGCAGGACGCGCGCTGGGCGGTGGACTCGCTGGACAGCTTCAAGCCGCGCGAGGCCAAGCGCTCGCTGACGACGCTGCAGCGCACCCCCAACGGCGGTTTCGTGCTGCAGCCGGGGTACTACGAGTTCCACGACCAGAGCTACTGCCTGAAGGCCGGGACGCACGGTCCGGGCGGCGGCGACGGCTACCTGTTCGCCCCGCCGCAGGGCCCCGCCGAGGACGCGGTGATGACCATCGTCCGCAACTCGGTACAGCACCCGGAGATCGACCAGCACGACATCCAGACGCTGCTGTGGGCGATCATCGCCCGGGCCAAGTTCGAGGACCTGTCGACGCAGCACAAGGCGGTGGCCGCGCGCCTGCTGACTCCGCGCCAGCTCGCAAACCTGAACCGGAGCGCGCTGGACCTGGTTCCCGGCCCCGCGCTGGACGCGGCGATGGACAAGGTGCCGCCGCTGGTGCGCCAGGTACTGCAGGCCGAGGCGCAGCTCCGGCAGATGCTGGTGAACCCCTCCACCTCGTACGCGCAGCTGGAGCGTGTGGCGGTGCTCGCGGGGATGGCGCCGATGGGCGAGGGGAGCCGGCAGGTGCCGACGGGCCGCTGGAACCTGCACCCGGACGGCTACTACGTCCGCTACCTGCCGTACGGCTACACCAACACCATCGTGGAGGTGTGGGTGCCGCAGGGAAGCCCCGCGGTGGGCAGGGAGTACGACCCGGCCACGCACATCGCGGTGCCGGGGAACACCGCCCGCCAGCGCCTGATCCAGTCCGGCCGCGCCTACAAGCAGTCGTAGGAGAAACCACGAGCTACGCTCCGCAGTGCTCCCCTCTCCCAGAATTGGGAGAGGGGCCGGGGGTGAGGGCCTGCTGACCTTCACGCGAATGCCGGCTCAGCACGCCCCCACCCGGCTCGCTTGGGCTCGCCACCCTCCCCCAATTCTGGGGGAGGGCTTTTCGTTTCGTGGGTTTTGGTGCGCGGGGCTCCGGGGGAGGGGATACTCTCCGGAAAGAGTTCATCCCCTTCCACCACCACCGCCACCCACAACTCTTTCCTACGAGCACCCCCTCCCCCTGCGCGGCGGCCTCCCCGAACTGCGCCGTTCCGCAGTTCCCTGCCGTTCCCACATTCTGTTGCGAGGGAGACCACGGCGGTATCGTGGGCTCCTGTAGCGGTCGGGGAGACTCACGGCTGTTTCGTGAGGCTCACCGGCCCCGCGGAAGAGACCGCGCAGTTTGCGGGCTCTGGAGCGGCCCCACTCGGCACGCCAAACCCCGGACTCAACGCTCCAGGATCAAAGTCACCGGCCCGTCGTTCACCAGCTCCACGTCCATCATCGCCCCGAACTCTCCCGTCTCCACCCGCCGCCCCGTCTCCCGCAGCATCTCCAGGAATCGCTCGTACAGCGGGGTCGCCACCTCCGGCCGCGCCGCCTCGATGAAGCTGGGACGCCGCCCCTTCCGCGTGTCCCCGTAGAGCGTGAACTGCGACACCACCAGCAGCGCCCCGTCCACCTCCTCCACCGAGCGGTTCATCTTCCCCTCCTCGTCGGTGAAGACGCGCAGCCCCACCACCCTGTCGGCCATCCAGGCGAGCGCTTCCTCCGTGTCGGAGCCGGTGAAGCCGACCAGGAGGAGGAGACCGCGGCCGATCTCGCCGGTCACACGCCCCTCGACGGTGACGCGGGCACGGGAAACACGCTGCAGTACGATTCGCACAGGCTGCCGGGATCGGGGCGACGAGGAACGGACCGGACGGGCCGGCGGGTACGCCCCGGATTGTAGATGGGGGGACACGCCGCCGCAACGCGACCCGGCCGGCGCGGGATGCCGACGCCCCGCAAAGCCGGTTTGCAATGAACGCGAGATTTTCATTGACAGGCATTGCGGCGCGCACTACCTATACGATGCGACATTCGTGGCGCCCTCAACATGCCACTCGACGCAGGTCGCACACCCCGCACGTCGGCACGTACTCGGCCCTTCCGTTTTCACACCTCGACCCCAAAGGTGGAACGGCCCATGAGAGTGCTCCTCGTCAACCCGCCCAACAACTACTTCGACGTGTTCGAGATCGCGCCGCCGCTGGGGATCCTCGCCCTGGCGGCGGCGGTCCGGCAGGACGGCATCGACGTGGACGTGCTGGACTTCAACCTGCGCGGGGTGGCGGACCACTCCTTCGTGGACGAGGGGTTCTACGAAAAGGCGCTCGCCCTGATCGAGGAGCGGTCGCCCGACGTGGTGGGGCTCACCTCCATGGTGGTGAACTCGCACCTGGCGCTGGAGCTGGCGAGGCGGGTCAAGCGGGCGGACGGGTCGGTGCGCGTGGTGCTGGGCGGGACCCACTTCTCGGCCATCGCCGAGGACGTGCTGCGGCTGTACCCCTGGATCGACTTCGTGGTCAAGGGGGAGGGCGAGATCGGGTTCCGCGCCCTGACGCGGCTGCTGAAGGCCGGCACGGCCCCCACCGCGCAGGACGCTCCCCCCAACGTGGCGTTCCGGAGCGGCGAGTCGATCGTCTCCTCGCACGTGAAGAAGCCGTTCGAGAGCATGGACGAGCTCCCCGGCCCGGCGTACGACCTGGTGGACGTGAACGAGTACTTCCGGGTCAACCCGGAGCGGGTGATGGACTACGAGCCCGGCCGCGGGTGCGTGTACAAGTGCTCCTTCTGCTATGCCCCGGTGCACTACGGGTCCGGCGGACAGTCCAAGACCGTGGACCGGATCCTGGAGGACATGCAGCGGCTCCAGGACATGGGGGC
>JAFAYN010000165.1 GCA_019240375.1 Gemmatimonadota bacterium | reverse complement strand
CTGCGCGCCACCCCTCTCCCAATTCTGGGAGAGGGGTCGGAGGACGAGAGGACGTTGTCGTGCTCCCCTCCCCCCTCGTGGGGGAGGGGCCGGGGGAGGGGGGGGCCGGTCGGGACTCGCGCGAGAGCCGGCTCGGTACGCCCCCATCCGGCGGTCTTAGAGCCGCACAGCAGCCCCCTTGATCCCCCAGTTCTGGGGGAAGGCTGTACCGCGGTTCTAACTCCGTGGAAGCTTGGGTGCGCGGCCTTGGCGGGCCCCCTCCCCAACCCCTCCCCCACAAGGGGGGAGGGGCTATGTAGTTCAGCTTTTTGCCGTTCCCGTTGTACCCCCCAATCTTTGGCGGAGGGAGACGCGCCCGGCGGTTTGCGGGCTCCCTCCGCGGGCGGGGAGACCCGGGGCTGTTTCCGGGGCTCACCGACCCCGCGCAGGAGACGGACGGCAGTATCGTCCGGCTCCGGAGCGGCCCCCACACACGCAGGAAAACGACTTACGACTCGCTGCTGTCCCTGCGCATCGACACGAAGTCGTACGGCGGCCACGGCCCGGTGGAGTCCAGCGCCAGGTCCGGGTTGGTCCGCCCCAGCTCCTCCACCCGCTCCAGGAACGCCCGAGTCCCCATCCGGTCGACTAAATAAGCAGACGTGAACGTCCGCGGCTCGTCGCGCGGAAAGGGCACCGCCGCGTGGGCCAGCTTGCGCAGCTCGGCGTAGATGTGCGTGGCCATGTCGAGCGCCAGCGCGTCCGGGAACTCCCGGTCCTCGGGGACCAGGTGCAGCCGGAACTCCCACCGCCCCTCCACGAACACCAGCGCGTCCCCCAGCTCCCCGTACCGCTCGCGCAGGAACCGGGTCACGTCACGGCGGGTGCGGAACACGACCCCGTACGGCGCTGGCACCACCGTTTCCCGCTGCAGCAGCGCGTCCAGCCGCCGGTGGTGCCCCACGATCTCCTGCATGTCGGCCGAGGCGGACTCCACCGGGCCCGGGTACACCAGCGCGGCCACGTCGCGGAAGCGCACCACCTCGGCGTCGAAGCGGGCCGCGCGGGACGCCTCCCAGATCGGCCCCAGGCGCCGCTCGCTGTGGACGATCCCGAGCAGCCGCAGCCCCGGCTCGTCGGGACCGGGGGCGCGAGGGGAGGATCGGCGGTCCGCCATCAGGCCGCCGGCTCGCCGGCCAGCAGCGCGAACACCTCCACCTGCGGGTCGGGCGTGGTCACCTCGGGGCCGCCGGGGCCCATGAACACGTCCACCTCGGTGCGGAAGCCGACGTCCCCGGCGATGTAGATCCCCGGCTCGATGGAAAAGCCCACCCCCGGGATCAGCCGCCGCGTGTCGCGCGACTCCAGGTTGTCGATGTTGGGGCCGGAGCCGTGCAGCTCGCGGTCGATGGAGTGTCCGGTGCGGTGGATGAAGTACTCGCCGTAGCCGCGCTCCACGATCACGTCGCGGGCCGCGTCGTCCAGCTCGTACCCGTACACCGCCTCCCCGGCGGCCCAGCGGTCGCGCACCAGCGCGCAGGCAGCGAGGCGCGCGTCGCGGGCGGCGGCCCAGATGGTCCGGATCCGCTCCGGGACCTCCTCGCCCACGTACCCCATCCAGGTCTGGTCGGCGTACACCGACTCCTCCGACTCCTTCCCCCACAGGTCGATCAGCACCAGGTCGCCCTCTCTGATTGGGGCGTGGTCGTCGGCGGTGGGGCCGTAATGCGGGTTGGCGGCGTTGCCGTTGACGGCGACGATGCTGTCGGCACCCACCTTCAGCCCGCGGCGCGCGAACTCGCCCTGGATCCACTCGCGCGTTTCCCACTCGGAGGCGGGCTCGCCGGCGCGCACCTGCCCGGCGATGCGGCGGAAGGCGGCGTGCGCGGTCTCCTGCACCACCACGGCGGCGCGGCGGTGCGCGGCCTCGCCCTCGGGAGTCCAGCGCGCGTAGAAGGTGCTCACCAGGTCGCCGGAGGAGGCGACCTCCACCCCGGTGGCGCGCACCATCTCGATGACCCCGGCGGGGACACGGTCCACGTACGGGACGGCGTCGCCCTCGGCGTACTCCATCGCCACCCGCCCCACGCCGCCGAGCAGGCGCGACAGCTCCGCGTCCAGCTCCTTCCAGCTGGAGTACGGGCGGTTCTCCCCGATCCACCCGCGCCACGGCTGCTGTTCGATCCGGTGCGTCAGCGCGACCGGCGTCCCCTCGGTGGGGACGAAGACGAAGTAGCGCCGCGTCATCGCCGGGAGGCCCAGCAGGTCGCCGGCGATGGGGTTGTTGCCGCGGAAGTTGTACAGGAGCCACCCGTCCACGCCGTGCGCACGCAGCTCTTCCTGGATGCGGCGGACGGTCTCGGCGGTGAGGGATACGGTTTCTTCTACGACGGCCATGGAACGGTCCCGGTCCGGTGCGTGAGTCGGTCAGGCCCCGCGGCGCGGGGCGGCTTTGCTGTGGGCGGCGTCACCCGGCGTACGGGTCCACGTCGCGGGGGATCCAGCGCGTCCCCCGGATCATGGAAAGGCCGAGGACGCGCTCGCGGGTCAGGAGACGGTGGACCTCGCGCTCCTGGAGGATCGCGCCCCGCACCCCGCGCCACCCCCAGCGGCGCAGCGCCCGGCGGAGGATCGCCAGCTTCTGGCGCACGGTGAAGATCTCGGCGAAGTCGGGGAAGGGGCCGGCGGCGGGGCGGAAGGGGGAGGGGACGTCGGACCAGTCCTCCACCGTCAGGTCCACCACCCCGGCCTCGCGCAGGAGCTGCTTCCACTCCACCAGGATCATGGGGCGCGCCCCCAGGTGGCGCACCAGGATCTCGCGCCGCTCGGGGTCCACGTGCCCAGTCCACACCAGCTGCACCAGCACCACGGAGCCCAGCGGCTTGGTGACGCGGACCAGCTCGCGTACCGCCCTCGCCGGATCGACCGAGGTCCCCAGCCCGATCTCGCCGATGGTGACGTCGAAGATCCCGTCGCGGAAGGGGAGGTCGTCAAGCGCTGCGGCCTGGAAGGTGACACGCTCCTCCTGCCCCTGGTCGCGGGCGCGCTGCTCGGCCTCGCGGACCAGCACCTCGTCCTGGTCCACGCCGGCGGCGTCCACACCGTAGTTGCCGGTCAGGAACAGGGTGGTGATCCCCCTTCCGCACGCCGCGTCGAGGATCTCCTTGCCCGCTTCCATCTCCGTCAGCCGCGCGATCTGCCGGTACAGCTCTTCCCCGCCCGGGGGGAAGACCACCGCGGGGCTGAGACGCACCAGGTCCAGCATCGACGGACCGTTGGGTGCGCCGGAGGGGCGGAAGAAGGGCATGGGGTGAAAGTATAGGGGGCGGGTGTTTGGGCCGCCAGTTGGTGGGTCTTGTCCTGAGGGTTTCTGGGCGTGGTGGGGGGCCGCTCCAAAGCCGGACGAAACTACCGTCCGTCTCTTCCGCGGGGCCGGTGAGCCTGCCGGAACTGCTGGCAGTCTCCCCGTCCGCTACGGGAGCCCCGGAAACAGCCCCGGGTCTCCCTCCGCAAAAGATTTGTGGGGTACTGCGGGAACGACGAAACGACAGAACCTTGCCGTGCAGCCTTCCCCCAGAATTGGGGGATCAAGGGGGCTGCTGTCCGAGCCTAAGCGAGCCGGATGGGGGCGTGCTGAGCCGGCATTCGCGCTAGTCCCAACCAGCCCCCCTCCCCCGGCCCCTCCCCCACAAGGGTGGAGGGGAGCACGGCAACTGCTGTTTTTTCTTGCAGTTAAGCCCCTCCCCTGCTTGCGGGGGATCAAGGGGGCAGGCTGTGGGAGGGGGCCGCTTCCAGCCCCGCCAGAGCACGCAGGTGCTGCACCGCCGCCTTTCCCAGCGCAGACGGCTCGTACCCGCCCTCCAGCACCGACACCAGCCTCCCCCCGCACACCCGGTCGGCCGCCCCGCGCACCACCATCGTCAGGTCGAACACGTCGCGCGGCTGCACCGCCAGCGCGCCGAGCGGGTCGCCGGCCAGGATGTCGAGCCCGGCGGAGAGCAGGATGAAGTCGGGAGCTTCCGCGGCGACTTCTTCCTCCAGCGCCGCGGACAGCGCGGAGCCGAACGCGGCGCCGTCCGCTCCGGCCTCCACCCCCACCGAGCGCACCCCGGGTGCGTCGCCGGTCACGGGCGCCGGAGCGTCGCCGGAGAGGAGCGTGGGGGCGGCGTGCTGGTGCACGGACAGGACGCGGATCCCGGGGAGATCCGCCAGCACGGCGGGGGTGCCCAGCGGCGGGTGCGCGCCCCAGTCCACCACCAGCACGCGTCCGATCCCGCGGCGCTCCCGGAGGTGGCGGGCCGCGATGGCGACGCTGTTGAAGAGCGAGTGCCCGCCCGACCGGTCGGCCCGGGCGTCGCGCCCCGGCGGGCGCACGGTGCAGAAGGCGTTGCGGACCTCGCCCGACAGGACCGCTTCCACGCCGGTGATCGCCGCGCCCACGGATGCCAGCGCCGCGTCCCACGACGCGCCCGAGACCACCACGTCGCCCTCGAACGGGATGGACTTCCCTTCCCGCCCGGCCTCCTCCGCGGCCTCCCTTACCCGGCGGACGT
>JAFAYN010000108.1 GCA_019240375.1 Gemmatimonadota bacterium | reverse complement strand
CTCAGCATCACCACGCTGATCACCACCGACATCACCCCAGCGCCGCTCTTCTGGGTGATCCCGCTCGCGCTGTACCTGCTCAGCTTCACCCTGACCTTCGCGCGGCGGCCCCTGCTCTCCCACACGCGGATGCTGCGCCTGCAGCCGGTGCTGGTGATCGCGGTGGCGATCCTGGTCTTCCTGGGGTTCTCGGACAACGCCATGGTGCTGATCCCGGTGCACCTGCTGGCCTTCTTCGTCACGGCCATGGTGTGCCACGGGGAGCTGGCGCGCACCCGTCCGCCGGTGCGGCACCTGACCGAGTTCTACCTGTGGGTGTCGGTGGGCGGGACGCTGGGCGGGATCTTCAACGTGCTGGTGGCTCCGGTGCTCTTCCCCCGCATCCTGGAGTACCCGGTCGGGCTGGCGATGGGGTGCCTGCTGCGCCCGGCGCCCCGCGTGGAGCGGACACGCGCAGGCCGGACGCTGGACTGGGCGCTCCCTGCCGCGTTCGCGGCGGCGCTCTTCGCCCTGACGCGCACGGAGTTCTACCGCTCGCCCACGGTGGACCACCGCTTCCTGCTGACCGCCGGGTTCGTGTCGCTGGTGTGCGTTTTCTTCTCTCCCTGGCCCCTGCGCCTGGGGCTGGGGGTGGGGGCGGCGCTCCTCCTGGGGACACTGAACGAGCACTACGACGCCCGCGTGCTCCTGGTGAAGCGGACCTTCTTCGGAATCTACACGGTGCGCGAGTCGCTGGACGACGGCGGCTACCACTCCCTCACCCACGGGACCACGGTACACGGGGCGCAGAACCTGGCCCATCCGCGCGAGCCGCTGACCTACTACAACCGGGGTGGGCCGCTGGGGCACCTGTTCGCCGCCCTCCCGCCGAAGCCGGGGCGCCGGGTGGCGGTGGTGGGGCTGGGGACCGGGACCACGGCGGCGTACGGCGCCCCGGGGGAGCGGTGGACGTACTACGAGATCGACCCGGCGGTGGTGCGGATCGCCCGCGACCCCCGGTACTTCACCTACCTGCGCGACTCGCCCGCGCAGATCGGCGTGGTGCTGGGCGACGCGCGCCTGTCGCTGGCGCGGGCGCCGGAGCACGGCTACGACCTGATCGTGCTGGACGCCTTCAGCTCCGACGCCATCCCGGTGCACCTGATGACGCGCGAGGCGCTGCGCACCTACCTGGCGAAGCTGGCGCCGGGCGGGATCATCGCCTTCCACCTGAGCAACCGCTTCCTGGCGCTGGAGCCGGTGGTCGGGGCGCTGGTGCGCGACGCGGGGGTGGCGGGGAGGCTGGGGGAGTCGCTGGACCCCGGAGGGCGCTACGGCTCGGCCTCCACCTGGGCCGTGGTGGCACGGCGCGAATCCGACCTGGCGAGCGTGCTACGTGACCCCCACTGGCGCCCCCTCCCGGTGCGGCCGGGGATGGCGCCCTGGACCGACGACTTCTCCGACCTGTGGAGCGTGCTGCGGCCGTAGGAGGGGGGGCTTGCGCGGGTAGTTATCTTCTTAGCTCCCTTGCCGTTGATGCGCTCCGCGCGCCTCGTCCCCTCCCCCGCGTAGTACCCGCGTGAAGAAGTCCACCCCGGGGCCCGTTTCGGGCCTTGCAGCCCCCCGTTCCACTCGCCCGGGGGAACCGTCCGTTTCCACCGAAGTCCGTCCCCTGTCCCGCCGCCGCGCGGAGAACGCCCGCCTCCTGCGCCTCATGCTGGGCGGCTGCCTGGCCGCCGGCGTGGTGACCGGCGCGGCCGCGCTGGTGGCTCCCGGCCCGCGCGGGCGGAGCCTCGTGCCACGCACCGCCGCGACCCTCATCCGCGAGGCGCCGCCACGGGACACCACGGTCGCGCAGATCGACCTGCGCGACGGACGCCTGTACCGCGACCCGCGCAGCGGCTTCCACATCGAGTTCCCCGACGGGTGGGAATTGCAGCAGGCGGAGGAGGAGGGCGTGGTGAAGGCCGTCCGCGGCGACGCCACCATCGCGGTGATGGTCCGCGATGCCACCACCCCGGAGATGCTGGCCGAGGCGCGCGCCGACTTCCTGCGCCGCGGCATCCACCTTTCCGACCAGGAAGCGATGGAGGCGGTCCGCAGGGAGCTCGACTTCGGGAGCTTCGACCGGGACGCGCTCACCCGCTTCGTCGGGCGGCGGCTGGAGGGGATCCGCGCGGCGGCCCGGGGCTCCACCGTGCAGGAGCAGGGGATCCGCCGGCTGGGGCGGTGGCCGGCAGGGTACATTCGCGCCACCTCCGACGGGGGGAGCGCGCCCGGCGAGAAGATCACCAACGTCCTGTACTTCACCCTGTATCACGGACGCTACTACCACGTGGCGGCGGGGGCGCTCACCGCACGCTACGACTCGCTCGCCCCGCTGCTCCAGAAGTCCATCCGCAGCTTCGCCATCGAGGAGAAGTAGGACCGCTCCCGTGCCCACCTCCGGAAAGTCCATGCGCCGCCGATCGCTCCGCTCCCTCCCGCTCGCCGCGCTCCTGCTGGCGGCGCTCCCTCCCGCGCTGCACGCCTCCGAGCACGCAGACACCGTCGTTCGCCGCCCGGCCGCGAGCCCGGCGGCCGTCTACTATCCTGGCACGGGTGAGGAGTGGGAGCACCGCACCCCGGCACAGGTGGGGATGGACCCGGCGCGGCTCGACTCGGCGGTCGCCTTCGCGCGCGCCAGCGAGAGCAGGGGGCCGCGCGACCTGGAGCAGGCCCACTACCAGACCTTCGGGCGGGAGCCGTTCGGGGAGCCGGTGGGGCCGTTCTCGGTGCGGGGCGACCCGGCCGGGGTGGTGCTGCGCCACGGGTACATCGTGGCGGAGTGGGGCGACCCGCACCGGGTGGACATGACCTTCAGCGCCACCAAGAGCTTCCTTTCCACCACCGTGGGGCTGGCGTACGACCGCGGGATGATCCGCGACCTGGGCGACCGGGTGCGCGGCTACATGGCCCCCACGGTCCCCCTCGCCCCGGGGCGGGAGTCGCGCCCGCTGGAACTGTTCGAGAGCGAGCACAACCGCGCCGTCACCTGGGAAAGCCTCCTCCGGCAGACCAGTGACTGGGAGGGGACGCTCTGGGGAAAGCCGGACTGGGCCGACCGCCCGGATCCGGACCCCGCCACCTGGACTACCCGGAAGCGCAACGAGCCGGGCGCCGTGTACGAGTACAACGACGTGCGGGTCAACGTGCTGGCGCTGGCCGCGCTCAACGTGTGGCGCCGTCCGCTCCCGCAGGTGCTGCGGGAGTACGTGATGGACCCGATCGGCGCCTCCCCCACCTGGCGCTGGTACGGCTACGACAACTCGTGGGTGACGCTCGACGGCCAGGCGGTGCAGTCGGTGAGCGGGGGCGGGCACTGGGGCGGCGGGATGTTCATCAGCGCCCGCGACCAGGCGCGCTTCGGCTACCTGACGCTGCGGCGCGGGCGGTGGAAGGACCGGCAGATCCTCTCGGAGGCGTGGGTGCGGATGGCGCTGACCCCGACGAAGGCGCAGCCGACCTACGGGTTCATGAACTGGTTCCTCAACACGGACCGCAAGCTCCTCCCCAGCGCGCCCACCTCGGCCTTCGCGCACCTGGGGAATGGGACCAACATGATCTACGTGGACCCCGAGCACGACCTGGTGGTGGTGGTCCGCTGGATCGAGAACGGCGCCCTGGACGGCTTCGTGCAGCGGGTGCTCGCCTCGCTCGACGCCCCGGGCGCAGGCCGGTAGCCCGCACCGCCACGCAGGTCGCCGCCCTCTCCGCGGGGTCCGGGCCGAAAGCCTGGACCCCGCAATTATTTGCGCCTAATATACGCGGGGGTGCAGAAACCCGTCGCCGCCCGGCGACGGAGCCCCTTCCCCACCGGTCTCCTCACCCGGCCCCGCCATGTCCACCTCCCCGGAAACGCCGTCGCCCGCGGCCACCCCCACCGGGTCCGCGACAGAGCCCTCCGAAGCCTCCTTCCAGGAGGTCGTGCACGCGGAGTGG
>JAFAYN010000095.1 GCA_019240375.1 Gemmatimonadota bacterium | reverse complement strand
CTCGTCGCGCCGGGCGATGGCGCTGAACCCCCAGTACACCAAGGCGCAGACCAACCTGTCGCTCGACCGGTACAACACGGCGCGCTACCGGGAGATGGTGGGGGAGCGGGTGCGCCGCCCGGAGATCGCCACCGGCGAGTTCCTGGCGCACTACAACCTGGGCGTCGCCTTCCGGCAGAAGGGATTGTACGACGAGGCGCTGCGCGAGTTCGAGCGCGCCCTGGAGGGGGGCGAGGACCCCTCGCTGGTGCGGCAGGGGATGGCCGAGGTCTTCCTCCTCCAGGGGAAGGCCGCGCAGGCGCTGGACCTGTACGAGCGGCTGCTGGCCGAGGACGAGGGGAGCCCCAAGCTGTGGAACGAGCGCGGGGTGTGCCTGCACCAGACCGGCGAGGTGGAGCGGGCGGAGGAGAGCTACCGCCGCGCCATCGAGACCGACCCGGCGTACGCGCTGGCCTGGAACAACCTGGGCGTGGTCCGGGTGCACCGCGGCGACACCACGGGCGCCGACCGCTCCTTCCAGGAAGCGGTCGCGCTGCGCAAGGGGTTCACCGACGCCTGGTGCAACCAGGGGCTGATGCACGTCCGCCGGGGGCGGCAGGGCGCGGCGCTCGACGCCTTCCGCGCCGGGCTGGAGGCGGATCCCGCCTCGCCCGCGGCGTGGAACGGGGTGGGGATGGTGCTGATGGACACGCGCCGCTACGAGGAGGCGCGCAACGCCTTCGCGCGGGCCATCGAGGCGAACCCCGCCTTCGCGGAGGCGCGCTACAACCTCAGCTTCGTCCTGTCCAACCTGGGCGACTTCGAGGGGGCGCTGCGCGAGACCAAGCAGGCGCTGGAGCTGAACCCGTACTACACCACCCCGCGCTACAAGCTCACCATCGAGCTGCAGTTCGAGTACGCGGAGGTGCTGGCGCCCGACCTGGACGCCGCCGAGCGGGTGTCGGGCGACGACGCGGTGGAAAGCTTCACCTTCGACGAATCGGCGCTGGACGCCATCTTCGGCGACCTTGCCCCCGCCCAGCCGCCCGCCCCCGCCGGGCCGGCGGCGGACGCCTTCGCGCTGGCGGAGGACTACCTTTCCAAGGGGCTGCTGGAGCGCGCGCTGGCCGAGATCCGCCGCGCCGCGACCTCCGGCGGCGACCCGGTGGCGGCGGCGCTCCTCACCGCCGACATCTACCTCCGCCAGGGGCTGGACGGGGAGGCGCTGGAGCGCTTCGACGCCGCCCTGGCGCGGCTGGACGGGACGCCGTGGAGCCCGGAGCAGGCGCGCGCCTCGGTCGGGCGGGCACGGGCGCTCCTCCAACTCGGGCGGCTGGACGAGGCGCGCGCCACCACCGAGGAGGTGCGCCGCCGCGACCCGCAGGAGCAGGGGAACCTGCGCATCCTGGGCGAGATCCTGCTCCGGCAGGGGGACGGCGTCGGCGCGGTGCGCGCCTTCGAGCAGGTGCGCCGCCTGGCGCCGGAAGACCCCGCCAACCTCCGCAACCTGGGGCGGGCGGCGCTCCAGGCCGGGGAGCGCGAGGAGGCGGAGCGCGCCCTCCGCGAGGCGCTGCGCCTGGACCCGGAGTTCGTGGGGGCGCGGCTGGAGCTGGGGCGGCTCCTGCTGGACGCCGGGCGCACCGACGAGGCCGCCGCCGAAGCCTCGTCGGCGCTGGAGATCCTCCCCACCTACCCGGACGCGATCCTCCTCCTGGCCCAGGCCCACTGGCGCGCCGGGCGCCCGCGCGACGCGGTGGCGAGTCTGGTGGACCTCCTGGCGGGGGACCCTTACCACTTCGAGGCGCTGATCCTCCTGGGGCGCGTCCTCCTGGACGAGGGGCGCCGCGCCGACGCACGGCAGGCGTTCGGGCGGGTGCTCCGCTTCGACCCGCGCCACGCGGGCGCCTCCTTCTACCTGGGCGTGGTCGCCGGGGAGGAGCGCCGCTTCCGCGAGGCGATCGAGCACTGGCGCCAGGTCATCGAGGTGGAGCCCGAGGGGCCGCTGGCGGCGCGCGCCCGGGAGAACGTCGCCACGGCGATGGAGTTCGCGCGCATCTTCCGCGTCCCCGACGTGACCCCGGCCGCCGCGGCCGGACGAACCGACTGAGCGATGGCGATCGAAGGTCCCCTGCGCGAGCTCGCGCTCAGCGACGTCTTCCAGCTCCTGGACCTGTCCCGCAAGACCGGGCTGCTCACCGTCAGCAGCGACCCGGGCGGGCGCAACGCCTCCGTGCGCTTCGAGCGGGGCGCCATCGTCGGCGCGGAGCTGGCCGGGAGCGCGGGGCGGCTCGACCGGCTCCTCCTGCGCGCCGGCAAGGTGACGGAGGCGCAGGTCGCCGAGGCGGTCCGCCGCCAGCAGGCCGCCCCCGGCCGCCGGCTCGGGACGATCCTGGTGGAGATGGGGGCCGTTTCCGAAGCCGACCTGAAGCGGCAGCTCCGCTTCCAGATCGAGGAGACCGTCTTCGAGCTGGTGCAGTGGAAGGACGGCTACTTCCGCTTCGAGGAGGGGACCCCCCTGGGTGGCGACTCCGTCCCGGTCCGCGTCGCCACCGAGTCGCTCCTGATGGAGGCGGCGCGGCGGATCGACGAGTGGAGCACGCTGGAGTCCAAGGTCCCCCACATGGGGGTGGTCCCCGCCATCACGGGCGAGCCCACCGACAACGGGACGCTCGACCTCCACCCGGTGGAGTGGGAGGTGCTGGCGGAGATCGACGGCGAGCGCTCGCTCAAGGAGATCGCCTCGGACGTGGGGCGGAGCGACTTCGACGTCGCCAAGATCGTCTTCGGGCTGATCTCCACCGGGGTGGTGGGGCTGGTGGACGAGCAGCCGTCCGCGCCCGCGCCGGTCGAGGACAGCTCGCTCTTCGACGGGCTCGCCGCCAGCCACGCGGCGCTGCGCGACCGGAACCCCGCCCGCGCCCTGCGCCTGCTGGGCGAGGTGGCGCGGGTGCACCCCGACCGCCCCGAGGTGCACGTCCTGGCGGCGCGGGCGCACGTCGCGCTCGGCAAGTGGCCCGAGGCGGTGGCCTCGCTCGACCGGGTGATCTCGCTCGACCCGCTCTCCCCGACCGCCCACTTCCACCTGGGCTTCGCGGCGGCGCGCACCGGCGAGCTGCGCCGCGCGGAGGAAGCGTGGGGGACGTACCTGCGGCTGGGCGACTCCGACGCGCGCAAGCGCGCCGTCGCCGAGCGGGGGCGCGCCTCGGTCGCGGCGCTGCGGGCCGTGCTGGACGAGGAGGGGGAATGAGCGCGATCCCCGGTCCGGCGCAGATCCGCCAGTGGAGCGAGGAGGTGGCCCGCGACCCGAACACGCTGGCCTTCCTCCCGCTGGCGCAGGTGTACCGCCGCGAGGGACGGCGCGACGCCGCGCTCCGCCTGTGCCTGCGCGGGCTGGAGCGCAACCCGACCAACGTGGAAGCGCACTACCTGCTGGGGTGCCTGTACCACGAGGGTGGACAGGCGGTCAAGGCGTTCGACGAGTGGGACATGGCGCTGGGGCTAGACTCGGAGCACCCCGGCGCCCGGCGCGAGATCGGGCTGCTGTGCGCCGAGCGCGAGGAGTGGGGGAGCGCGCTGCGCCACCTGGAGCGCGCCGCCGCCGCCGACTCCGCCGACGAGGAGGTCCGGGATGTCCTGGCGCGCGTCCGCGCCCGGGTCGGCGAGCCCGCCGCGCCGGCGTCCGCGCCGCCGGCCGTCCGCGTGGAAGCGCCCACCGCGCAGGCTCCCGCCGCGCCCGTGGAGCCGCCCGCGCCCGTGGCTTCGGGATGGGACGCGGTGCAGGGCGAGTTCCGCGCGCTTTCCGGCGAGCGCGGGGTGGTGGGGGCGCTGGCGCTGGACGCGCAGGGGTACGTGCTCGCGGGGGAGATGCTGGCGGGGGGGACCGACCGCGCGCCCGAGGTGGCGGCGGCGCTCCGCGGCGCCTCGTCCGAGGCGGAGCGGGCCCTGCGGCACCTGGGACTGGGGGAGTGGCAGGGGATGCTGGTGGAAACGCCCGAGACGGTGGTGCGGATCGCGCCCGCGAGCGAGGGGATGGTGGCGGTGGCCGCGCGCCGCGAGGTCCCCACGGGGTGGGTGCTGCGCGTGGCGGCCCGCGCGCGCGCGGTAGCCGAGCGCCTGCTGGGCGCGGGAGGCGCGCCGTGAGCGACTTCGGCGAGCCGCTGGAGCGGGTCAACCGCATCCCCGGGGTGCGCGGCTCCATGGTGGTCGCGGCCGAGGACGGGCTGGTTGTGGAGGCCGACCTGATGATCGGCGTCCCCGGCCCCGCGGTGGCCGCGCTGGTCGCCTCGCTCTTCCGCCGGGCGCGCCGCTCGGTGGCCGCCGCCGACTTCGGGAGCGCGGCCTTCGTGCAGGTGGAGGGGGAGTCCGGGTACCTGTTCGCCGCCGCGCCGCCGGAGATGGGCGACCTCCTCCTGGTGGTGATCGCCGAGCGCTGGGTCAACGTCGGGCTGCTCCGCCTGGAGGCCGCGCGCATCGCCGGGACGCTGGCATGAGGCGGGGGGACCTGGACCGGTTCATCGGCGACCTGGCGGAGCCGGTGGACCGCTTTGCTCGGGAGGCGGGGGTGCGGCTGGTGCTCCTCATCAACGAGAGCGGCCAGGTGCTGGCGCAGCGCGGCTTCGCCCGGGCGGTGGACGTCATGGGGATGGCGGCGCTGGGCGCGGGGATCCACGCCTCGTCGCGCGCCCTCGCCCGCCTCCTCGCACAGGACGGCTTCCAGCACCTGCACCAGGGCGTCGGCGACGGGCAGGTGTTCATCGGCCCCTTCTCCACCCCGGCCGAGGAGCTGATCCTGATCGCCGTCTTCGGCGAGGACTCGTCCATCGGGCTGGTGCGGGTCTTCTTCGAGGCGCTGGTGGCCGAGGTGGCGCGGCTCCCCGGGTGGCGGGAGGAGCGCCCGACCTCCGACCCTGCGGCCTTCGAGCGTGACCTGGAGGCCGGGCTGGACCACTTCTTCGGGTCGCCGTGAGCGCGCCACGGCGGGGCCGGTCCGTCGCACGATTCTTCGCCTGCCGTTCGGGAGGGTGCTGAGCAATGTCGCTGGTCAACTACTCGACGCGTGAGATCACCTGCAAGATCGTCTACTACGGCCCGGGGCGGTCGGGGAAGACGACCAACCTGCAGTACATCCACTCCCAGGTCCCGGAGGACCGGAAGGGGCGGATGATCTCGCTCGCCACGGAAACCGACCGGACGCTCTTCTTCGACTTCCTCCCCCTCGACCTGGGGGGCGATCTCGGGGTTCCAGACGCGCTTCCAGCTCTACACCGTCCCCGGGCAGGTGTACTACGACGCCACCCGCAA
>JAFAYN010000514.1 GCA_019240375.1 Gemmatimonadota bacterium | reverse complement strand
GGTGGCGGTGACCACCACCATGGTGGTGACCACGCTGCTCCTGTTCACGGTGGAGCGCGAGCGGTGGAAGTGGCCCGCCTGGGCCTCGATCGGGTTCACCGCCTTCTTCCTGGCCGTGGACCTGGCGTTCTGGGGTGCGAACATCGTCAAGATCCCGCACGGCGGGTGGTTCCCTCTGGTGATCGGCGGGGTGATGTTCGCCGCGATGACCACCTGGAAGACGGGGCGCCGCATCCTGGCCGACCGGCTCGCCTCGGGGACGCTCCCCCTCGACCTGTTCATCAGGGATGTCGCCGAGCACCCCCCGGTCCGCGTCCCGGGGACGGCGGTGTTCATGTACGGCAACCCCAACGGCACTCCGCCCGCGCTGCTGCACAGCGTCAAGCACTACAAGGTGCTGCACCGGCAGATCGTCTTCCTGGCCGTGGTGACGGAGGAGGTCCCGCACGTCGAGGAGACGCGGGTGACGGTGCAGGAGCTGGGGGAGGGGTTCTACCGGATGGTGATGCGCTACGGCTTCATGGAGGAGCCGAACATCCCCGACGTGCTCGCCGGGGTGAAGGCGGACGGGCTGGACCTGCGGCCCGGGCAGACCACCTTCTTCCTGGGGCGCGAGACGCTGATCCCCTCCAAGCGGCCGGGGATGGCGTTCTGGCGCGAGCACCTGTTCGCGGCCATGTCGAGGAACGCGCGCCCCGCTACCTCGTTCTTCGGCCTTCCGCCGAACCGCGTGGTGGAGCTCGGTGCCCAGATCGAGCTATAGCCGTGTCCGGGTCCTGAGCGCCCGCCGGGGGGAAGCGTGAGCCAGGGCGAGAGCCGCGCGCCCACCGGGCGCTACCTCGCCACCCTGTCGCTGCTGGCGCTGGGGGTGGTGTACGGCGACATCGGCACCAGCCCGCTGTACGCGCTGCGCGAGGCGTTCCGGCCGGAGTCGGGGGTCGCCCCGACCCCGGCCAACGTGCTGGGGGTGCTGTCGCTGATCTTCTGGTCGCTGATCATCGTCATCTCGGTCAAGTACCTGGGGTTCGTGATGCGCGCGGACAACCGGGGCGAGGGGGGGATGATCGCGCTCACCGCGCTGGTGGCGCGGGGGCGGTCGCAGGAGGGGGGACGCGGGGGCGTGCTGGTGCTGATGGGGCTCTTCGGCGCGGCGCTGCTGTACGGCGACAGCATGATCACCCCGGCCATCTCGGTGCTGAGCGCGGTGGAGGGGCTGGAGGTGGCGACGCCGGTGGTCGCGCCCTACGTGATCCCGATCACCGTGGTGATCCTGGTCGCGCTCTTCGCGGTGCAGAGCCGGGGGACGGCGGGGATCGGCAAGGTGTTCGGGCCGGTGACGCTCACCTGGTTCCTGGTGCTGGGCCTCCTCGGGGCGGCCGAGATCCTCCGGCACCCGGGCGTCCTCGCCGCCGTCCACCCGCTGCACGGAGCCGGCTTCTTCGCGAGGAACCGCGCCCCCGGGTTCCTGGTGCTGGGGTCGGTGTTCCTGGCCGTCACCGGGGGCGAGGCGCTGTATGCCGACATGGGGCACTTCGGGAGGCGGCCGATCCGGCTCACCTGGTTCGTGGTGGTGCTCCCGGCGCTGATGCTGAACTACTTCGGGCAGGGGGCGCTCCTGCTCCGCGACCCGGAGGCGGTGGAGCACCCCTTCTTCCTGCTGGCCCCGGAGTGGGCGCTCCTCCCGCTGGTGATCCTCGCCACCGCGGCGACGGTGATCGCGTCGCAGGCGGTGATCTCCGGCGCCTTCTCGCTCACGCGGCAGGCGATGCAGCTCGGCTACCTCCCGCGGCTGGAGATCGAGCACACCTCGGCGCGCGAGATCGGTCAGATCTACATCCCCTCGCTGAACTGGGTGCTGATGATCGCCTGCATCGGGCTGGTGATCGGCTTCGGCGAGTCGAGCGACCTGGCGGCGGCGTACGGGGTGGCGGTGACCACCGACATGGTGTTCACCACCCTCCTGTTCTCGGCGGTGGCGCGGTCGCACTGGGGGTGGGGGATGGGGCGGGTGGCGCTCCTGGCGGCCGCCTTCCTGGTGGTGGACCTGGCGTTCTGGGGGGCGAACCTGGTGAAGATCCCGGCGGGCGGGTGGTTCCCGCTGGCGATCGCCGCGGTGATCTTCTCGCTGATGACCACCTGGAAGAAGGGGCGCCAGATCCTCGCGGCCCGGCTCAACGCGACCACGCTCCCTTTCGAGCTGTTCATGCAGGACGTGGAGTCGAACCCGCCGCTCCGGGTGCCGGGGACTTCGGTGTTCATGTACGGGAGCGCGGACGGGACGCCCCCGGCGCTCCTCCACAACCTGATCCACAACAAGGTGCTGCACGAGCGGGTGGTGCTCCTGATGGTGAAGACGGAGGAGATCCCGGCCGTGGCGGAGGAAGAGCGCGTGAAGGTGGAGCGGCTGGGGTCCGGCTTCTTCCGGGTGGCGATCCGCTACGGGTTCGTCGAGGACCCGGACATACCGGCGGCGCTGGCGAGGATCCCCGACCCCGACCTGCAGCTGAAGCCGATGGAAACCAGCTACTTCCTGGGCCGCGAGACGCTGATCCCGTCGAAGAAGCCGGGGATGGCGATCTGGCGCGAGCACCTGTTCGGGGTGATGTCGCGCAATGCCCGGACGGCGACTTCGTTCTTCAGCCTTCCCCCCAACCGGGTGGTGGAGCTGGGCGCGCAGATCGAGCTGTAGGGAGAACGGTCCGGGGATCCCCGGACCGTCCCGCGTGGTATATGAGGGCGCAGCTCTCTTCCGAACCCACGGACCGGAGACCACTCCGCTGTTCCAGCACCTGGCCCATCGTACCCGTCCGGAGGACCGGCGCCACGCGCTCCGGAGCCTCGCCGTTTCCGTGCTGGTGCACGTCGGCCTGCTCGCCCTGATCGTGCTCCTGGGGCGCGGGTCGGGGTACGCGCTCTTCGAGAACGGGGGAACGCCGGGAGGGATCGACGCGGGCCCGGCGGGCGGGGGTGGCGGTGGAGGGGGCGGCGGGGAGCGGGTCACCTACATCGACGTGGCGCAGCCGGAACCGCCCGCCCCCTCGGAGGTGACGCTCACGGTGACGCAGCCGGTGGTCCCACCCCCGGTGGTGCCGCCGCCGACGCCGGCCCTCACCCCGAAGCCGGAGGCGCAGCCGACGCCCGCTCCTCCCGCGCCCGCTCCGGCGAACACGGGGACCGCCGCGCCCACGGCGGGGACCGGAGCGGGTGCGGGGACGGGAGCCGGAACCGGGACGGGCGAGGGCGCAGGCCCGGGGACCGGGCCGGGCTCAGGGGGAGGCTCGGGCGGTGGGACGGGAGGCGGGATCGGCTCGGGGAACGGACCGGGCTCCGGGGCGGGGAAGATGCAGCCCCCGGTCCCCGAGGTGCTTCTCCTCCCGCCGCCCAAGGCGCCGCGGCAGCTTCGCGGGGGGACGCTGGTGGTACGGGTGTCCATCGACGTGACCGGGACGGTGCGGGACGTGGACTTCCCCTCCACCGGCGACCGGCGGTACGACCAGGACCTGAAGCGCGTGGCGATGGACTGGAAGTTCCGCCCGGCGCGCGACCCCGCCAACAAGCCGATCGCGGTGGCGTACGACGTGACGCTGCTGTTCTGATCCCTGACCTGCCCCTCGCCGGCGACCGCCAGCGAGGGGTTTTGCTTTTCCGGTAGTTGCGTGTGTAGTGCTCCCCTCCCCACTTGTGGGGGATCGAGGGGGCAAGCTGTGGGGGAGGGGGGCTACAGCGCCGACCGGACTCCTATGCTGATCCGGCTCAGTACGCCCCCATCCGCCTCGCTCCGCTCGGCACCTTCCCCCAATTCTGGGGGAAGGCGGTACGACATGAGAAGCCTGCCTTTTTCCACATGGAAAGCTACATCTGCACCACCTGCGGGACGCAGTACCCGGAATCGGACTCACCACCGGCTCGCTGTCCCATCTGCGAGGACGAGCGGCAGTACGTGGGATACGGTGGGCAGGAGTGGACGACGCTGGAGCGGTTGCGCGGGAAGCACCGGCTGGCGCTGCGCCGGATCGAGCCGACGCTGTACGGGATCGGGATGGAGCCGTCGTTCGCCATCGGGCAGCGCGCGCTCCTGGTGCGGACGCCTGAGGGGAACGTGCTGTGGGACTGCGTTGCCCTGCTGGACGACGCCACCGTGGAGGTGATCGAAGCGCTGGGCGGGATCGCGGCCATCGCCATCTCGCACCCGCACTACTACACGACCCACGCGGAGTGGAGCCGCGCGTTCGGCGGCGCGCCGGTGTACGTGCACGCGGACGACCGCGAGTGGGTGGTGCGCCCCCACGACGCGGTCCGCTTCTGGGAAGGGGAGACGACCCCGCTTCCCGGCGGGACGACGCTGGTGCACTGCGGTGGCCACTTCGCGGGCGGGCAGGTGCTGCACTGGCCAGCGGGCGCGGAGGGGCGCGGCGCCCTGCTGACCGGAGACGTCATCCAGGTGGTGCGGGACCGGCGCTGGGTGAGCTTCATGTACAGCTACCCCAACCTGATCCCGCTCTCCGCGAGCAGGGTGCGCCGCATCGTGGACGCGGTGGCGCCGTACGAGTACGACCGCATCTACGGCGCGTGGTGGGACCTGCACGTGGAGCACGACGCGAAGGCGGCCGTCGCGCGCTCGGCAGAGCGCTACCTGCGCGCCATCGGCGAGGTGGGGTAGAGGCCCCCTATCCCCCCGACCCCCTTTCCCCCGTAAGCAGGAGAAAGGGGGAGAACTGCAACGGACGCAAGCAGTTGTCGTGCTCCCCTCGCCCAGAATTGGGAGAGGGGTGGCGCGAAGCGCCGGGGTGAGGGCCTGCGATGCTCGGGCTCAGTACGCCCCCATCCGGCTCGCTTAGGCTCGGACAGCAGCCCCCTTGATCCCCCGATTCTGGGGGAAGGCTTTTTGTTGCAAGTAGTTCCCTGCAGTTCCCACATTCTGTTGCGAGGGAGACCCGGGGCTGTTTCCGGGGCTCCCGTAGCGGACGGGGAGACTGCCAGCAGTACCGGCAGGCTCACCGGCCCCGCGGAAGAGACGGACGGCCGTATCGTCCGGCTCTGGAGCGGCCCCACCACCAGCCCCACCACTTCCACCACCACAACCTGCTCAAAACACGGCCTTGAGTCCAAACCCCGCCGCGCGTTATGTTACCCGTTTCGCCCGAATCCCCGAGCTTTCGAGCTTCCGAAATAAAAACGATGCGCGCTGACGAGATTCGCTCCCGTTTCCTGGACTACTTCGCCCGGCAGGGGCACGAGGTGCGCCCCTCCTCGTCGCTGGTGCCGTCGGACGACCCGACGCTGCTCTTCACCAACGCGGGGATGGTCCAGTTCAAGAAGGTCTTTTTGGGGATGGAGGAGGTGCCGTTCCGGCGCGCCGCCACCTCGCAGAAGTGCGTCCGCGCGGGCGGCAAGCACAACGACCTGGAAGCGGTGGGCGTGACCGCGCGCCACCACACCTTCTTCGAGATGCTGGGGAACTTCTCCTTCGGCGACTACTTCAAGCGCGACGCGATCCGCTTCGGGTGGGAGTTCCTGACGGTCGAGCTGGGGATCCCGGCCGAGCGGCTGTGGGTGACCGTCCACCACACCGACGACGAGGCCAGGCAGCTCTGGCGCGAGATCGCCGGGGTGAAGCCGGAGCGCATCTTCGGGCTGGGCGACAAGGACAACTTCTGGCAGATGGCCGACACCGGCCCCTGCGGCCCCTGCTCCGAGATCCACTACGACATGCGCCCCGAGCCCCGGCGCGGCACCGAGGTGACGGTGGAGGAGTTCGAGGTGCTGGGCGAGGAGGGGCAGTTCCTGGAATTGTGGAACCTGGTGTTCATGCAGTTCGACCGGGACGCGGACGGGGAGCTGCACCCGCTCCCCGCGCCTTCCATCGACACCGGGGCCGGGCTGGAGCGCATCGCCTCGGTGATGCAGGGGGTGGACACCAACTACAAGACCGACCTGTTCGTCCCGCTGATCGAGCGCGCCGTCTCCGTGGTCGGCGTGCCGTACGACTACGACTCGCCGCAGGGCGTCTCGTACCGGGTGCTGGCCGACCACGCGCGCGCCACGGCGTTCCTGATGGCGGACGGGGTGTTCCCCTCCAACGAGGGGCGCGGCTACGTGCTGCGACGCATCCTCCGCCGCGCCGTGCGCCACGCCTGGCTGCTGGGGCGCCGCGAGCCGACGCTGGTGGAGGTGGTCAACGCGGTGGTGGCCCACATGGGCGCCGTGTACCCGGAGCTGATCACCCGCCGCGACTACCTGCTGCGCAATACCCGGGCGGAGGAGGAGCGCTTCCTGGCGACGATCGACGGGGGGATGCGCCGCTTCGACGAGATCGCGCCGGAGGGCGGGTCGGGAGTGGTGCCGGGGCGCGACGTGTTCCGCCTGTACGACACCTTCGGCTTCCCCCCCGACCTGACCGCGCTGATGGCCGAAGAGCGCGGGTACGGGGTGGACATGGACGGCTTCAACGTGGAGCTGGAGGAGCAGCGCCGCCGCTCGCGCGAGGACCGCGCCGCCTCGGGGATCGGGGTGGAGAGCGACGCCCTGGCCGCCGGGTGGGAGGACGTCCCAGGGGCCGAGGGGGCGGAGCAGGAGTTCGCCGCGTACCGCGCCACCGAGCTGGAGACCGACGTGCTGGCCTTCCGCCGGCTGGACGGCCGCCTGGCGCTGCAGCTGCGAGAGAACCCCTTCTACGCCGAGAGCGGCGGGCAGGTG
>JAFAYN010000339.1 GCA_019240375.1 Gemmatimonadota bacterium | reverse complement strand
GGGATCGGCGTCCGCGCGCCGATCACCCACCGCTGGGCCGCGTCCGTCGGCTACACTGCCGACGGGCTCCCCGTGCTGGAGGAGGTGCGGCCCGGGGTGTGGGCCATCGGCGGGTACAGCGGCACCGGGAACGTGATCGGTGCGATCTGCGGCAGGGCGGCGGCGCAGCTCGCGGCGTGCGGGAGGTCGGAGCTGGCGGAAGCGTTCACGTCGGACGGGTGAGCAGCCGCTCCCCGGAGGAAAACGGCGGGGCCGGGAGGATCGTCCTCCCGGCCCCGCCCGCGTACGGCGTATGCCCGCCCGTTCCGTTACCGCATCTGCACGTCGAAGCGGACAATGCGCCGGTTGACAGCCATCGGGTCCTTGGAGTAGGTGGGGGGCACCCGTACGACCACCGCATGGGTCGCCGGGGTCGTGCTCTCCACCTCGAACCCCTCCGCGCGCAGCCACTGCAGGTCCGCGGGCTGGGGTCCGTCCGCGAACACCACCAGCGCCGACTGCCAGCGCGGGTGCGCCGCCGAATCACCGAGCGGGAGGATGGCGCCCGGCCGGCCGGTGGCGGGGGCCGGGGCCACGGGACGGACACCGCCCTCCGCGCGCCCCGGCGCGGGCGTCGATCCGGCCTCCGGCGCCGCACGGCACGCCCCGGCGAGGAGGAGGATCCCGATTAGTAGCCCGGGTCTCATGGTCTCGCTCCGGGAATCAGGTTCGCGGGTGCCCGCACCGGCTCTGTCCGTACCGGTGCCCGCTGCGCGGAAGCCGCGCCCGCCGCGGTGGTCGGCTTCCCTACCCGGTAGCGCGACACGTCCACCCCGTCGATGTAGCTCTGCAGGATCAGCACGTCGCGCGAGTCGATCCGGCCGTCGCCGTCCACGTCGCCGCGGGGGAGGCTGGCGGCACCGCTCGGCCGGCCGATCGCCTCGCGCATCAGCAGGTCCACGTCCACGGTGCTGATGTAGCCGTCGTTGTTCACGTCGCCCCAGTAGGTCAGGACCGTCCCGCCCGAGCCGATCTCCAGGTTGAGCGTCACCGGCCCGCCCACCGTCTCGGTGATCCCGGTGATCGAGACCCCCGACGAGTACCCCTTGTTGGAGTTGCTGTTGGGGTTGGTGGTCGCGCTGAAGCTCCGGTTCCCGCTCGATCCCGGGAAGGGGTCGCCGTCGTCCCCGCGCGCCGCGACCCGGTCCAGGTCGGCCCGCCCGTCCGCCTCCTCCAGGTCCAGCCCCTTGCGGGCGGTGGTGTTCTGCACGTTGTTGGCGCGGCGCGTGTTGGCGATCTGGATGCTGTCCACGTGCCAGATCAGGAGCCCGCTGGCGCGCAGGTACCGGTCGGACCCGATCCGCTGCCGGTTCTCCAGCAGGAAGTACTCCCCCGAGGGGGTGCTGCTCCCCGCCGCGGGCGGAATGTCGATGCGGACGGCGGCGCCGGTGGTCTCGGCCGGGTCGATCCGCACCCCGCTCGTGCTCCGGCTCAGCGTGGTCACCGGCATCCACCCCAGCTCCACCTTGGACCACGCCTCCATGTGCGCCGGCGAGGTGCTCTGGTTGTAGTTCCCCGACCCCATCAGCCCCCACACCCCCACCCCGTCGTTGGCGCTGGAGGTGGAGTACAGGTCCGGGAGCCCGAAGGCGTGCCCGAACTCGTGCCCGAACACCCCGATGTCGACCGTGCTCGTCCCGTCGCAGTTGTACGCCGGCTGGATCACGTAGTCCGAGATCCGCACCCCGTCGTTGGTCTGGTAGTAGGCTTCCTTCCCCCCGGTCGCGCCGGCGTAGGTCCAGCGGTGCGACCAGACGTTGCGGTTGGTGGAGGTCGGGCCGCACTCCCCACCCTTTTCCGGGTGCACGAACCCGACGAAGTCCACGTAGCCGTCGCCGTCGGCGTCGAACTGGCGGAAGTCCACGGTCTTGTCCGCCTGGTCCAGCACCTCCTTGAGCAGCGGCCCCAGCAGCCCGGCCTTCAGCCCGTTGTCCGACCCCTCGTACACCACGTCGTTCTGGCTCACCCGGATCCAGTCGTGCACCGTCCCGGTCAGCGTCACCAGCCCGCGCGACATCTCGGTGTAGAGCTGGGTCAGGGTGAGGGTGGAGGACGGCCCCGTGTACAGCTTCTTCTGCAGCTCCGACGAGGCGTACGGCTCCGCCCCGCTGTTGGCGTACAGGAGGGTGAACACCGGGACGCGGTAGGTCCCCTGCACCGCCACCCCCTGCGCGGCGGCCTGCCGGGCGGGGAGGAGCTGCGGGTTCATCCCCCGGGCGCGCAGCCGGGCCCGCGCCGCGCGCACCTCCACCAGCTCCGACTTCAGCGCCCGCTCGAACTCGTAGGCGTTCGGGTCGCGGGCGAGCTGTTCCCGCGCGGCCGGGGGGAGCGGGGTCCCGTGCACCCTCCCGCGCTCCGCGACGTCCTGCGCCTCCGCGCGCCCGGTCCAGAGCGCCAGGGAGGCCGCGACCAGCAGCAGTTGCTTTCTCATGGCGGCCTCAGCGGATGCGGATGACGTCGCCGACCACGCTCACCGAGCCGAGCAGGTCGTCGAAGGTCCCGGCTCCCAGCAGCGAGAGCGGGGTCAGGCTCATGGCGACGTCGGTGGAGGGGAAGGCCCTCGCCTGCACCACGAAGCGCACGGTGAAGGCGACCTCGTTCGGCAGGTCGTTGCGCGGGCGGGAGACCAGCACCGTGACCGGCGCGGCCCCGACGGCGGGGATGTAGGAGGTCCCCTGCTCGCGCGAGTCGCGGATGGGGATGGAAACGACCCGGAGCGTGGCCCCGGTCCAGTTCAGCGTGGCCGACAGGAGCCCGCGGCGCGTCCCGCCCAGCCCTGTCAGGTTGACGTGCACCTCGGCGTTGACGGTGTCGCCGACCGCGGCGGAGTCGGGGAGCGACAGGAACAGGGTGCGCGTGGTGTCGACGCTCGCGGTGGCGAACGCGGTGACGCTCCCGACGTTCCCGACGCTCCCGGTGTTCGTGGCGGGGAGGGTGGCGATGGCGGCGACCCGCTGGTCCACCGACTGCGTCCCCAGCGTCCACGTCGCGCCCATGCGCCCGTCCGCCCCGGTGGTCGCGGACGAGGCGGCCAGCGTCCCGCCCCCGCGCATCACCGTGAGGGCCAGCGCCGCGCCGGGCCGGTCGTTCCCGTAGGAGTCGTAGGCCCGGAACACCACCGGCTGCGGGAGCGCCTTCGCCGCGGTGCCCACCTGCCCGCTCCCCTGCGCCACCTCCACCCCGGCCAGGGCGCCCGCGTCCGCCGTGGCGGTGAAGGTCGCGGTCACGGTGGTGTCCCGGGCGAGCAGCACCGTGAGCGTCTGCGCGCCCGACCGGCTCCCCAGCGTCCAGGTCACCTGCGCGCGCCCCTTGTCGTCCGTCTTCGCGGTCGCGGGGGTCACCGTCCCGCCGCTCCCGGCCCGGAAGAGCAGCTCCTGCCCCCGGATGCCGTTGCCGCCGGAAGCGAGGGCCTGCACCACCAGCGGCGTGGCGAGGGTGGCGCGGACGGTGTCGCGCTGGGCGCTCCCCGACACGGGACGCAGCTCGGCGACCCGGGGCTCGGGGGAGGTGGAATCGCACCCCGCGGCGCCGGCGAGCGCGCCCAGAAGTACGAGCAGGGGGGCGCGTCTGCGCGCCGGGGAGATGGGCATGGATCGGCCTCCGGGAGCGGTCCTGGGAAGGGGAGCGCCGGGACACGGGCGGGGGGTGTCCCGGGCGGATGGCGACGGTCGGACGGGGCGCGCGAAAGAGAGCGCAGGGCAAAGGTAACGAGGGACGCTCCCCTCGCAAAGAACGGCGGTACGGGACCGGCTACTCGGTCACCTGACGCAGCACGCGGTACAGGTACTCCGTGGCCCACCCCAGCGCGAGGACCGGCACCCGCTCGTTGTCGCCGTGCATGCGCAGCTCGTCCTCCAGCGGGAGCGGCATGGGGAGGATCCCGTAGGTGGGGATCCCGACGGCCCGCAGCGCCGCCCCGTCCGTGGCCCCGGTGGACATGAAGGGGATCGGGGTGGCATCCGGCGCCATGACGCGCGAGGCCGACTCCATGGCCCGGTAGAGCGCGGTGCTCACCGGCGAGGGGGGCGGCGCGGGCTGCGGCTCGCCGTCCAGCGCGAAAGTCACCTGCGGCTCCGCTCCCACCTCGTTCATCCGCCGCACGATCTCGCGGATGTCCTCGCCGGGGACGATGCGCACGTTGAAGGTCGCCTTCCCCTCCGAGGGGATCACGTTGCTGCGGAACCCGCCGTTCAGCAGGGTGAGCGACGCCCCGGTGCGGAGCACGGCGCTGTGCAGCGGGTCGCGCGAAAGCACGGCCGCGGCCCGCTCGACGGCGGCGGAGTCGGTGGCGGTGGAGATCCGCAGCATCGCCTCCCGCATCTCCGGGTCCTTCTCGATCGCGGCCAGCCGCCCGAAGTAGAGGCGGGTGGTCTCGTTGAGGCGCACCGGCGGGCGCCACTCGTGCACCCGGCTCACCGCGCGGGCCAGGGCGGCCAGGGCGTTCCCCGGGAGCGGGACCGAGCCATGCCCTCCCGTCCCCCGGGCGGTGGCGACCACGTCGTAGTAGACCTTCTCGGTGGTCTGGATGTTGACCGTGCGGATGCGCCCGTCCTCCACCCGAATGCGGCCACCCTCGTTGAGGGCGAACTCCGCGTCGCCCAGCAGGTCGCGGTGCCGCTCCACCATCCGCTCCACCCCCACCGGCGGCCCGCCCTCCTCCCCCGCCGTGGCGAGGAGGATCACGTCGCGCGTCATCCGGTCGCGCTGCTTGGCGAGCTGCAGCATGGCGACCGCGGTGGCGGCCAGCATCCCCTTGTCGTCGATGGCGCCGCGCCCGTACAGGTACCCGTCCTTCACCGTGGGCTGGAAGGGGGGCGTCTCCCACTTGGCGGTGTCGGCGCCCACCACGTCCATGTGCCCCAGGACGAGCACCGGCTTCGCCGTGGGCCTCGCGGCCCGCAGGCGCGCGACGAAGTTGGCGCGCCCGCCGCCCACCTCCACGATCCGCGTCTCCACCCCGGGAACGCCGCGGAAGAGGGAGTCGAGGTACATGGCCGTGCGCATCTCCAGCCCCGGCGGGTTCTGCGTGTCCAGCCGGATCAGGCCGCGCAGGCGCGCCTCGGTGTCGCGCTGCCCGGCGGCGCGGTCGTACCCGCGCGGCGCGGGGGCCTTCACGTCGTAGGG
>JAFAYN010000320.1 GCA_019240375.1 Gemmatimonadota bacterium | reverse complement strand
ATCAGAAGGTGAGGGGGGTCGGCTTCTGCGCGGCGTGCGGATGCTCCGCACCGGCGTACACGTGCAGCTTGCCGCGCATCTGCCGGCCCAGCGCGTTCTTCGGCAGCATCCCCTTGACCGCGAGCTCCACGATCCGCTCCGGGTGCTTCTCGAGCATGGTGCGGAACGGGATGAACTTCTCGTGGCCCATGTAGCCGCTGTGCTTGAAGTACGTCTTCTGATCGGCCTTGCTGCCGGTCAGCCGCACCTTGTCGGCGTTGATGACCACCACGTAGTCACCCGTGTCGAGGTGCGGGGTGTAGGTCGGCTTGTGCTTGCCGCGGAGGATGCGGGCGATCTCCGTCGCGACGCGCCCGAGCACCATCCCCTCGGCGTCCACGACGTACCACTGCCGCTCGATCTCCCCGGCCTTTACGGAATACGTCTTCATCGGGCTCCCAGTGCCGCAGGTTCAGGAGGCGCGTATCCACCGTTACGCACCGCCGCCCGCGCTGGCCATAAATTAATAGCTTTCCGCACCGGCGAACCCGGGCGGACCATGCGTGGTCGGGACAGATTTGTAGAATAGCCAGAATGGCGCAAGATGTCAAGCGCCAGGCGGGCTTCAGACGTTGAAGCGGAAGAGCAGGATGTCGCCGTCCTGGACGACGTATTCCTTGCCTTCGGAGCGCATCAGCCCCTGCTCCTTGGCGGCTTTCACCGAGCCGGTGCGCTGGAAGTCGGCGAAGGAGACCGTTTCCGCGCGGATGAAGCCGCGCTCGAAGTCGGAGTGGATCACCCCGGCCGCTTCGGGCGCCCTGGCCCCGACCGGGATCTCCCAGGCGCGGACTTCCTTTTCGCCGGCGGTGAAGTAGTTCTGCAGCCCGAGCAGGCGGTAGCCGGCGCGGATCAGCAGGTTCAGCCCCGGCTCCTCCAGCCCGAGCGAGGCCAGGAACTCGCCGCGCTCCTCCGCCGGCAGCTCCGCCAGCTCCGACTCGATCTTGCTGGAGATGGGGATCACCTCGGCCCGCTCGCCGCTCGCCGCCACCGCCGCGCGCAGGGCGCGGACGTACTCGTTGTCCCCCTTCGGGAGGTCATCCTCGGCCACGTTGGCCAGGTACACCACCGGCTTGGAGGTGAGCAGGTTGAAGGAGCGGAGGAGCTTGGCCTCGTCGTCGCCGATCTCCACCGTGCGCGCCGGCTGCTCCTGGTCGAGCACCGCCTGCACCCGCTCCAGCAGCCCCAGCTCGGTCTGCGCGTCGCGGTCGCCGCCCTTGGCGCTCTTCCGCACCCGCTCCAGCCGCTTCTCCACCTGGGCCAGGTCGGAGAGGATCAGCTCCAGGTTGATGACCTCGCGGTCGCGCACCGGGTCGACCGAGCCCATCACGTGCACCACGTCGGGGTCGTCGAAGCAGCGGACCACGTGCACCACCGCGTCGGTCTCGCGGATGTTGGTGAGGAACTGGTTCCCCAGCCCTTCGCCCTCGGAGGCGCCCTTGACCAGCCCCGCGATGTCCACGAACTGCACGGCGGCGCGGACCACCCGCTGCGGCTGCACCCGCTCGGCCAGGAGGTCGACGCGCGGGTCCGGCACCTCCACCATCCCCACGTTCGGCTCCACGGTGCAGAACGGGTAGTTGGCGGCCTCGGCGCCCGCGGCGGTCAGCGCGTTGAACAGGGTGGACTTCCCGACGTTGGGGAGCCCGACGATCCCGAGCTTGAGCATGTGCGTGCACCCAGCGGTTTCGGCAAACGAAGCGGCCGGACACCCACTGGGCGCCCGGCCGACAGAGATCGGAATCTACCACTCCAGGAGGCCGCAGTCAACGACCCACCGTGGGCCCGCCTATCGGTTGTAGCGGTTCATCGCCGCCTCGACCCCCTCGTGCATCCAGGTGGCGACTCCCTCCACCAGCTCGGGGAAGAGCGCCTCGATCGCTTCCCGGTCCTCCGCGGGAGGCGGGGCCAGCACCCACTCGGCCATGTCGGTTTCCGGCGGCGGTCCCCCCACCCCGATGCGGAGGCGGGGGTATGCCTGGGTGCCGAGAGCGGCCTGGATCGACTTGAGCCCGTTGTGCCCGCCCGGGCTCCCCTCCGGGCGGAAGCGGATCCGCCCCGGCGGGAGCGCCACGTCGTCCACCACCACCAGCAGGTCGCGGGACACGTCGAAGGCGTTCATCCGCCGGTACGGCTCCAGCACCCGGCCGCTCAGGTTCATGTAGGTGAGCGGCTTGACCAGCCGGACCGCGTACGGATCCACGCGGCCCGCCGCCAGGGCAGCGTTCTTTTCCCGCTTGAAGCGCCCGAACCCCCAGGCTTCTGCCAGGGCGTCCAGCAGCCACCACCCCGCGTTGTGCCGGGTGGCGGAGTACTCCGGCCCCGGGTTCCCGAGCCCCACGACCAGCTTGAGCCCCGCCACCGACACGTCGTCCCCTCCTCCGCGCTTCCTGGAAAAGATGTCGAGCAGCCGCAATCAGCCGTTCTCGCCGGCCAGCTCGCCGTCGCGGCTCCGGTCGCGGACCAGCGCCGGCGTCACGTCCGCGTCCGTGCCGGTGGGGACGTCGGCCGGCTGGACGGTCGGCGGCGTCACGGAGGCGATCGGCAGCTCCGGGTCGTTGAGGACGTGGACGCTCTCGGGGAGCGAAACCTCGCGCACCCGGACGGACTCGCCGATCCCCAGGCCGGAGATGTCCACCTCCACGGCGTCCGGGATGTCGGTGGGGAGGCACTCCACTTCCAGGTCGTACAGCACGTGGTCGAGGACGCCGCCCTCGCGGACGCCGGCCGCCGTCCCGCTCAGCCGGATGGGGATGTGCAGGCGGATCCGCTCCCCGGCGTGGATCTGCAGCAGGTCGAGGTGAAGCACCTGCGGGCGGACCGGGTGCATCTGCACGTCGCGGATCAGCGCCCGCGTCGTCCCGCCTCCCTCCACCGCCAGGTCGATCAGCGTGTTGTCGACGCTGATGGAGCCGAGGAGCTTTTCCAGCTCCAGGGCGTCCACCGACAGCGTCTGCGTCTGGTCCCCGTGCCCGTAGACCACCACCGGGACCCGGCCGCTCCGGCGCAGGGCGCGGGTGGCGTTCTTGCCGCGGCCGGTGCGCTGCTGGGCGTTCAGCGAAGCTTGCATCTCGTTCTCCTCGTTCTTCCTGTAGGGGCGCCGGAGCTTCCGCGGGGTGCGTGGCCGGTCCGCCTCGACCGGAATCAGTCGAACAGCGAGCTCACCGACTCGTTGGAGTGGGTGTACCGGATCGCGCGTGCGATCAGGTCGGCCACGGAAAGCACCTTGAGCTGCGGGAAGCGCTTGTCTTCCGGCACCGGGATCGTGTTGGTGACCACCAGTTCCTTGAGAGGCGCCTGCGAAAGCCGTTCCACCGCGGGTCCGGAGAGCAGCGCGTGGGTCGCGCAGGCGTACACGTCGCGGGCGCCACGGGCCTTGAGGGCGCGGACCGCCTCGGTGAGCGTCCCGGCGGTGTCGACCATGTCGTCGGCGATCAGGCAGTCCTTTCCGTCCACGTCGCCGATCACGTGCAGCACCTCGGACACGTTGGCCGTGGGGCGCCGTTTGTCGATGATCCCGATGGTCCCGTCCAGCCGCTTTGCGGTCCCGCGGGCCATCTTGGCCGAGCCCACGTCCGGCGCCACCACCACCAGGTTGGTGAGGTTCTTTTCGCGGAAGTAGCGGGTCAGCACC
>JAFAYN010000098.1 GCA_019240375.1 Gemmatimonadota bacterium | reverse complement strand
GCTCGGCGATGGGGACCACCGACGGGTAGCGCTGGTTGAACTGGGCCAGCGTCATCGTCCGGTCCAGGCGCACCAGCCGCACCACGTTGGGGCGCACCGCCAGCGCCTGCGGGTCGGTGAGCGGGCCGAAGGTCCCCAGGCTCTGCTGGAACACTCCCTGGTAGGCGCCGAAGCGCTGCGCGGGGGCGTAGGAGACGATCTGGTAGGTGCGCCCGCCGTACGACACGAACGCCGCCACCCCCTGTACCACCCCCTGCTGCGTCTGCCCCTGGAAGTACCCGGCCACCGCGGGGAGCCCGTTCACCGTCTCCCGCGACACCTGCCCCGCCTGCAAGCCCTGCTGGGAGAAGAACTGCTGCGCCGCCACGTCCGCGTTCCCCTGCGGCGCCAGCGTGAGCTGGATGACCGCGTCCTGCTGCGGGCTGACCGCCACCACCGCCTGCGGGAGGTTCTGCGTCTTCCACCCCTGCGGGAAGACCAGGCGGAAGCGCAGCTCCGGGTGCAGGAAGGTGGAGCCCTGGAAGTAGCCGTTGCGCGGGTTCTCGCCGTACACCAGCCCGTCCACGCGCCGCAGGTACTCGTCGCGGGCCACCGTGGTCCCCTCCAGCGGGCGGTTCAGCGCCGCGATCCGCTGCTGGGTGCGCACGATGCGCGACTGGGGATCGGGGTGGCTTTCCAGCCAGGAGGGGAGCGAACTCTGCTGCTCCAGCTCCCCCACCCGCTGCAGCGAGGCGAAGACCTGCGGCATCTGCCGCACGTCGTAGTTCTCGGCCAGGGCGTAGCGGAAGCCCAGGTCGTCGGCCTGGTTCTCGGCGTCGCGGCTGTAGTGCAGGAACAGGAGGTTGAGTCCGGTACCGGCCAGGTTTCCCAGCTGCTGCACCGCCGGGACGAAGACGGAGCCGATCCCCAGCCCCAGCTGCGCGAGCTGCGCCCGGCTGATCTGGGTGACGGAGTGCCGCGCGGTGACGTGCCCGATCTCGTGCCCCACCACCGTCGCGAGCTGCGCCTCGGAGCCCATCACGTCCATCAGGCCGCGGGTCACGAACACGAAGCCGCCGGGGAGGGCGAAGGCGTTGGGCGAGGGGTCGTCCACCACCCGGAAGGTCCAGGGGAGCCCCGGGCGCTCGGAGCGCGCGGCGAGCCGGGCCCCCACGCGCTGGACGTAGTCCTGGAGCGCCTGGTCCTCCACCAGGCCGATGCTCTGCTGCGCCTCCTGCGCACCCTGGCGCCCCATCTCGATCTCCTGCGCCTCGGAGACCAGGGCGAGCTGCGGGCGGCCGGTGACGGGGTTGGTGGCGCAGGCGCCCAGCGAGGCGGCGGCGAGGGTCGCGAGCGCAGCGGCGCGGATGCGGGATCTCAGGGACATGCCTTCCCTCCGGATCGGTTCGTCGGCAGCGGGACACGGGCGCGCCGGCCGGGAACTTCCCGGCCGGCGCCTTCGCACCCGGAGGTGCGCAAGAACCGCTCCCCCCGCGCTACCGGAGCGAGTACAGGTACGCGGCCACGTCGCGCGCTTCGTCGGGGGAGATCCCCGTGCGGGGCATCGCCGTCTGCGAGTCGACTGCCGGGGGGTCCACGATCCAGTGCACCAGGTTGGCGGGGGTGTTGGTGAGCACCCCCCCGATGTACGCGCGCCCGGCGATCCCGGTCAGCGGCGGCCCCACCCGCCCGTCGGCACCGGGGACCCCGGGGATGGTGTGGCAGGTGTTGCACCCGTAGCGGCGCAGCTCCGCGGGGGCGCGGTGCGGGTCGCCCCCGGTCAGGCGGGCGCCCTCGGCCATGGCCCGCTCCCCCGGGCCGCCTCCGCACGCCGCCAGCGCAAGCGCCCCGAGCGCCGCCCCGCGCCGCGCGATCTCCCGCACGCTCCGTCCGCTCCCCGGCATCTCCTCCCCCTCCGTCAGGTGGGACTCGGCAGCGCGCGGTCCTGCCAGCGCGCCGTCCTGCGCTCGGACTCCCGCATCCAGGCGGCCATCAGCACCAGCCCCGCCGCCAGGTAGCTGACC
>JAFAYN010000081.1 GCA_019240375.1 Gemmatimonadota bacterium | reverse complement strand
GGAAGACCCGGAAACGCTCCTGCTGGAGGGGTGATCCGCCCCTGGACGGGGTGGTTAGATTGGAGGTGCGCGAGGGGAGTCCATCGGCGGTGCCGGCGGCCTCCCTTCGTGCCATCATGCCGGAGACGAGAAGGCATCCTTTCGGATTTCAGATACAGGGCTGACCATGGCTGACCAGTACGATTTCGACCTGGTGGTGCTCGGCGGCGGGCCGGGCGGGTACGTCGCGGCGATCCGCGCGGCGCAGCTCGGCTTCAAGACCGCGTGCATCGAGAAGGAGGACGCGCTGGGCGGGACGTGCGTCCGGGTGGGGTGCATCCCCTCCAAGGCGCTCCTGGACAGCACGGAGCTGTTCGACCAGATCCGCCACAAGACGGAGTCACACGGGATCCGCGTGGGCGCCCCGGAGATCGACGTGGCGGCGATGCACGCGCGCAAGCAGGGCGTGGTGAAGGCGAACACGGACGGGGTCGCCTTCCTCTTCCGCAAGAACAAGATCGAGTGGATCCGCGGCATCGGCCGTCTCACCTCGCCCGAGACGCTGGAGGTGGACACCGCCGACGGGAAGCGCGCCGTCCGCGCGAAGCACGTGATCCTGGCCAGCGGCTCGGTCCCGGTGGAGCTCCCCTTCCTGAAGTTCGACCACGAGCGGATCGTGGACTCCACCGGCGCGCTCGCCTTCCCCGAGGTGCCGGGGCACCTGGTGGTGGTGGGCGGCGGGGTGATCGGGATGGAGCTGGGGAGCGTGTGGCTGCGCCTGGGCGCCAAGGTCACGGTGCTGGAGATGGCGCCCTCCATCCTCCCCGGGATGGACGCGGAGATCGTCCGGCAGGCGGACAAGGTCTTCCGCAAGCAGGGCTTCGAGATCCGCGCCGGGACGCGCGTGACCGGCGCCGAGCGAAAGGGCGACAAGGTGGTGGTGACGGTGGACGGCGCCGACCCGATCGAGGCGGACTACGTGCTGGTGGCGGTGGGGCGCCGCGCGTACACGCAGGGGATGGGGTACGAGGAGGTGGGGATCCCGATGGAGCGCGGGGTGATCGCCGTGGACGAGCGCTACCACACCGGCGTGGGGAGCGTGTACGCCATCGGCGACGCGATCGGCGGGCGGATGCTGGCGCACAAGGCCGAGGAGGAGGGCGTCGCGGCGGTGGAGAACATCGCCGGGAAGCACGGGCACGTGCAGTACGACGCCGTGGCGAACGTGGTCTACACCTGGCCGGAGATCGCCTCGGTGGGCGCCACGGAGGAGGAGCTGAAGGAAAAGGGGGTGGAGTACAAAGTGGGCAAGTTCCCCTTCTCCGCCAACGGCCGCGCCCGCGCCATGGGCGAGACGGAAGGCCTGGTGAAGATCCTCGCGGACAAGCGCACCGACCGGATGCTCGGCCTCCACATCCTGGGCCCCCGAGCCTCGGACCTGATCGCCGAAGCCGCCCTCGCCATCGAGTTCCAGGCCTCGGCCGAGGACATCGCCCGCACCGTCCACGCGCACCCGACGCTGCCGGAGGCGGTGAAGGAGGCGGCGCTGGGGGTGGATGGGCGGATGATCCACATGTAGGGGCGAGGGGACAGGTTACAGGGGACAGCCTGCTGGCCCCCTATCCCCCCGGCCCCCTTTCCGCCGCGAGCAGGAGAAAGGGGGAGCACAACGAACGGCGGCCCTCACCCCGGCGCTTCGCGCCACCCCTCTCCCAATTCTGGGCGAGGGGAACTGCAAGACGATGCTGCAGTTGCAGTGCTCCCCTCTCCCCTCGTGGGGGAGGGGCCGGGGGAGGGGGCCTGCTGGCCTCCACGCGAATGCCGGCTCAGTACGCCCCCATCCGGCGCTGCGCGCCACCTTCCCCCAATTCTGGGGGAAGGCTTTTTGTTGTCCGCAGTTTCCTGCCGTTCCCGTAGTTCCCTGCCGTTCCCAGAAGATGTGACGGAGGGAGACCACAGCAGTACCGTGGGCTCACTCCGGGCTGGGGAGACTGCCGGCTGTATCGGCAGGCTCCCCGGCCCCGCGGAAGAGACCGGCGGCTGTTTGCCGGGCTCTGGAGCGGCCCCTAAAGCGCCAATCTCATCTCCAAAAATTCCCAAAAAACCAATCGCGTGACGCACCACGCCCACCGCTCGTCAATCCCGACGAAGGGCCACGCCGTACGACGATGATCCGGGCGCTCCCCCGCCCCGGTCGCCGTCGGGGGAAGGTACGGCGGCCCCTCCGAATTCCAGAGAAAACAACCGAGCAGCGCTTCGGCCGGAGCACGCCCAGGTCCGGTCCGCGGCTCCGTGCACGCCAATTACCCGGGCACATACCCATGGATCCCACCATGTCCATCCAGACCCCGCGACGTGGAGGTGTTCGGCGGTTCTTCCTCGCCGCCGCCGCGCTGCTGGCCCTCGCCGCCTGCTCCGACGACGCCCCCCTTCCCGTCCAGGCGCCGGGCGGCGCGCCCCGGATGAGCAGGGCGTCGGCGGATTCGACGGTGAAGCGCAAAACGATCCCCGACCAGTACATCGTGGTGCTCGACAGCACCGTGCGCGACGTGCCGGGCTTCGTCCGCGGGCTGGCGAAGTCGCCGAAGGACTCCGTCCTGTTCGTGTACCAGTACGCCCTGAAGGGGTTCGCGGCGCGCCTGTCTGCCGGCGCGGTGGAGGGGCTGAGGCACAACCCCAAGATCGCCTCCATCATCCCGGACGAGTACGGGACGATGGACCAGTCGTCGCAGCCGATCTGGAGCCTGGACCGCGCCGACCAGCGCTCGCTCCCGCTCAACGGGACCTTCGCGCCGAACCAGACGGGCGCCGGGGTCAACGTGTACGTGGTCGACACCGGGATCCGGAAGACGCACCAGGAGTTCGATGGCGGCGCTCGCGTCCGCGCCGGCTACACCTCCGTCGCCGACGGGTACGGGACCGGCGACTGCAACGGGCACGGCACCCACGTGGCGGCGACGGTGGCGGGGCGGACGTACGGGGTCGCGGAGCAGGCGACCATCTACCCGGTGCGCATCTCCGGGTGCAACGGCACGGTGAGCGCGAGCGCCGCCATCGCGGGGCTGGACTGGGTGCGCGTCAACCACGTCAAGCCGGCGGTGGTGAACCTGAGCTTCAGCTGGCCGGTCCGCAGCGACATCGACAACGCCGTCACCAGCCTGATCAACGCGGGCGTGGTGGTGGTCACCTCGGCGGGGAACAACAACGCCGACGCGTGCAGCTACTCGCCCAAGCGGGTGTCCTCGATCATCAGCGTGGGGAACACCGACTCGTACGACACCCGGGCGCCGGACTCCAACTGGGGGAGCTGCGTGCAGATGTTCGCCCCGGGGGTCGGGATCGTGTCGGCGTGGAACGGGAGCGACACCGACTCGCGGACGCTGACCGGGACCTCGATGTCCTCGCCGCTGGTGGCCGGGATCGCGGCGCTGTACCTCCAGAACGACCCCACGGCGCCGGTGTGGAAGGTGCGCGAGGCGGTGATCAACTCCTCCACCTTCGGGAGCGTGGCCGACGCGCAGGGGACGCCCAACCGCCTGGCCTACGCGCTCCCGGTCTACCTGGGCGCCACGGTGAGCGGGCCCAACGGGATCCCTTCGGCGGGGACGTACACCTGGGAGGCGGTCACCGACGGCGGGAACGGGAGCTACACCTACCAGTGGACGCTGGACAACCACCTGTGGGGGTACACGCAGACGCTGGGGACGGGCCGGACCCAGTCGGTGTACCTGAACCCGGGCGATGGTGACTTCACGATCCAAGTGACCGTCACTTCAGCGGACCAGACCATCAGCTCGACGCTGTACGTGTTCAACGGCGACACCGGGTGCGGCGCCGACTGCACGGTGGGTACGCCCAAGGTGGGCACGTCCACGGGCGCCTTCTGACCCGGGCCGACCCTCCGCCGCTCCCACAGACGGGGCGGCGGAGGGAGGCCGCCCGATACTTCCCGGACCACTTCTCGTTCCATCGACCGTGGCGCAGCTCGCCGCCGTCACGAAGCATCACGGAGCCGACATGCATTTCAGGACAGTTTACATCACCCTCCTCTTGGCGGCGCTCGCGGCTGGCTGCGACGTGATGCCCACGGGGGTGCGGGGGTCCCGCCAGATGGGGATCCTGGAGTGGCGGATCCACCCGTCGCTCCAGGTCAGGGCCCAGGCGCGGCTGGAGACCGCCTCGGAGCTGGCGCGGGCGGTGATCGCCGCCCCGGACACGGTGGAGGCCGGGGCCTTCTTCACGGCCACCGTCACCACCATCGGCGCGGACTACTGCTGGCAGCCGGCGGACGCGACGCTGCAGCTGGACGGCTCCACCGCCGTGGTCACCCCCTACGACTCGGTGCTGAGCTACCCCGACACCGGGTGCGCCGACGCGCGCAGGGAACTCCTCCACCCGGTGCGGCTGCGCTTCACCCGCCCCGGCGAGGCGGTGCTGCGCGTGCGCGGGCGGAAGGTGGTCGGACAGGACCTGGACGGGGGCGAGGAGGTGGTGGTGGAGAAGCGGATCCAGGTGCTCTGATCTTCCCTCCTCCGCCCGGAGATGCGCGAAGGGCCCCGCCGACCGGCGGGGCCCTTCGCGCTGGGGGCGGCTCCGGCCGCGCGGCTCAGCGCAGCGAGCGGCGGACGAAGGTGGAGTCGAAGGCGGCGCACTTGGCGTGGGCGGTGCACACCCAGCGCACCGGGTACGGCCGCACCCGCTCCCAGAGCGAGGCCAGGCTGGCGCGGCTCCGCGCCCGGTCGGCGGTGAAGACCCCGAACGCGGAGCGGAACCCCCGCAGGTACGAGTATGCCACCGCGTCGCCGACGAAGAGCACGCCGCGGAAGAGGTAGGCGGCGCTCCCGGGGGTGTGCCCCGGGACCCCGAAGGCGCGCAGGGTGTCGGCGCCGAGCACGAAGGCGGTGTCCGCCGCGAAGCCGTGCACCGCCACCTCCTCCGGCCAGGGCGCGGGGTTGCCGAGCGTCCGCTCCCCGGCGCGGGAGGGGAGGTCGGCGTGGTGTGCCTCGCCGCGGAAGAAGGGGACTTCGGCGGTGGACAGGTAGAAGTCGGCGCGGGCCACCGTGCGCCACGCGCCGATGTGGTCGCGGTGGCTGTGCGTCAGGAAGACCGTCCGCACATCCTCGGGCGTGGCGCCCATCCGCCGCAGCCCGCGCCGGAGCGCCCGCCCCGCCCCGTTCCACCCCAGGTCGACGGCGATCACCCCGGCGTCGGTGCGCGCCAGGTAGATCATGCTGTTCCAGGGGTACGCCGTGGGGAGGGCGACGGAGCGGGGCGGGTCCTGCACGTTGCGGAGACCGACCGTGCAGCCGGCGAGCAAGATGCTCGCGGCAGCCAGGGCAAGGAGGTGCGTTCTGCCGAACGTCCGAGTACGCGGGGTCACTCTCCCCGGCAGTTCGGCCGGAAGGCTTTCAGGGTTCATCTTCACCCTATAGATTATTTCAGGACAATCGTTCTTCGACGGTAGCCGGATTTTCATCCCTGCCGCCTGGATCCCTTCCTCGTCTCCATCCTTTCCTTCCGACAACAGCACCCCGACCGCGAGGTCGGTCCGCAAAGCCACGGGTCTCAGTCCATCATGGGAGATGGCCGGGCTGCCGAAGAAGGGTCGCACCGGCGCGTCCGCCGGCTTTTCGCCCCTCGTGGAGGCACTTCGATGATCCGTACCGCCCTTTCCACCGCCGCCCTGTTGATCTTCTCGGCAGCGTGCCAGGAAGCGACCCGGCAGTCCCCCACGGAAGCGGTGGAATCCGCGGCCGTGGCCCCTGGAGACACCACTGCGTCCGTTCCAGAGGTCCCGGCCTCGACCATCTGCGCCGCGTACCGGAAGCAGCTCGGCGAGGCCCGTACCGCGCTGGCCCGCGAGCCCGGCGCCGACTCGCTGCGCCAGAACGTGGCGAGCTTCGAAGCGGTCATCGCGGACGCCTGCGACTGAGGCACCCATGAAAACCTCCTCCCGCCTCGTCGTCGCGCTCGCGGCAGTGTGCCTGGGGCTGCTCTCGCCCGGCAGCCTCCACGCACAGAAGGCACTGGTCGTCTGCCCACCGTCGGACAGCGCGGGGTGCGACCGGATCGCCCAGCAGCTGAGCCTCACCACCACGTCGGAGAGCGCGACGTTCCCCGGCGGCGTGGACAGGCGGTACACAGAGCTGCGCGCCATCTCGCTGGCGGAGCTCCAGTCGTACGCGGTGATCTTCGTCCCCTCGCTCGCGAACGCTCCCTACTCGCTCCTGCGCGAGGATTCCGTGAAGACCCGGCTGCGGCAGGTGCTGCGCGGACGGGTGGCCGTGTGGTCGGGGACGCCGGACCGGGGCTCCACCACCGGGGCCGGCGCGGGAAAGCTGACGCTGATCCGGAACCTGGGCCGCTGGGCCGTCGGCCAGTGGAGCGAAGGCTCCACCGGGCTGGTGGTGCTGCAGGACTTCTCCGATCCCAACCCGGACGGGAGCTCCCCCCGGTATGATTGGGTGGAAGGGATCGCGGGAATCCAGGTGGCACCGGACCTGGCGGTTCGCACCTACAACCGGGTAGAGAAGAACAGCTCGAACTCCGCGGCTCAGGAAGTCGTGGGGCCGCTCGCATACAACAACATGGCTTCCTTCGGGCTGGCAGCGCCACCAACGGACGACCGGGTCGGCGCCTGGGGAGGGAGCACACCGACGCGCGGCCAGGTCGTCCTGGAAACGTTCACGCGCTCCCCCATGGGAACGATGACGGCCATGTCGGGCACCCCGACCCAGCTCTCGGTCACCACCCAGCCATCCGACACGGTGCAGAATGGAGTGGATTTCCCGCGGCAACCGGTGATCCAGCTGCAGGACGCCTCCGGCAACGCGGTGAGCCAGGCGGGCGTTTCGGTGACGGCGGCCATCGCTTCCGGCGGCGGCACGCTGGGCGGCACCGCAACGGTGAGCACGGACGCCAGCGGCGTGGCGACCTTCACCAACCTGAAGATCACCGGTACTACGGGAACTCGTACCCTCGGCTTCTCCGCGAGCGGACTCACGGGTGCCACCTCCAGCGACATAGAGCTGATCGCCGGCCCGCCGGCGGCGCTCTCGATCACGACGCAGCCTTCGAGCACGGCACAGGCCGGGGTTGCCTTCGGGACCCAGCCGGTGATCCAGCTCCTGGACGCGAACGGGCTCCCGTCGCCGCAGGCGGGGGTGACCATCACGGCGGCCATCGCCTCGGGCGGCGGCACGCTGGGCGGCACCAC
>JAFAYN010000308.1 GCA_019240375.1 Gemmatimonadota bacterium | reverse complement strand
GTGGGAGAGTATGGCGCCGCCAGCGCTCCTTTCAGAAGGCCCTTCGTCTCATCCGAGACGGAGGGCCTTCTGCTTTTTGGTATATTGTTCTTCCTCGTGTTCCTGAACCCTGATCCAGAGGAGTGAGGACGGTGGAAGAGCGTACCTGGGTGGGCGTGGATATCGGCGGAACCAAGATGCTCCTGCTCGCCCTCCACGCGGGTAAGGTGCACACTCGGCGGGTGGACACCGGGCCCGACACGGGGCCGGAGCGGATCGAGCGCGAGGTCGTCGCCTTCCTGCAGGAGCTTCCGGCTACCCCCTCCGCGCTGGGGATCGCCGTTCCCGGGCTGGTCGCAGAGGACGGGTCGGAGGTGGTCGCATGCGACGTCCTCCCCCGACTGGCCGGGTGGCGCGGGGGCGCGCTGCTGCGGCTGGGGGCTCCGATGGTCCTGATCAACGATGTCGCGGCGGCGCTGGTGGCGGAAACCGCGGAGCTGGCGGACGCCACCGCAGGGATCGTGATGGCGGGTACCGGGATCGGTGCCGCGTTCCTGATCCAGGGGCGGCCGTTGCGTGGAGCGAAAGGATGGGCGGGGGAACTGGGCTACCTGCCGCTGTCCATCGGTGACCAGGTAGCGACGCTGGACGCGCTCGCGTCAGGGGCGGCCATCACGCGGAAGCTTGGGATGGATGGCGCGGTGCTCGCCGCCAGGGCGGAGGAAGGGGACCCCGAGGTGCTGCGGCGCATCAGGGAGGCGGGGGAGGCGCTGGGGCTTGGGTTGGCCGCGGTGGTCAACCTGTTCAACCCGGAACTCCTGGTGCTGGAAGGTGGGGTGCTCTCCCTCCCCGGGTACCTCCCCGTCGCGCTGGAGAGCGCCCGTCGGTATACGCTCCCGGAGCTGTGGGGGGCCTGCACGGTGCGCCGTTCTCCCCACGGAGAGATGGTGGTTGCGCACGGCGCCGCACGCGCGGCCTCACGCGCCTGACGCGGCGCGAGCGCTGACGAGAAAGGGGAGGCATCGACGATCGATGCCTCCCCTTCTTTTTTACAGCTTACCCGCTCTTACTGGACCGTCAGCTTCCCCTTCATCCCCATCGCGGCATGCGGGTCGCACTGGAAGCTGTAGGTGCCCGCGTCCATGGTGACCGGGATATCCACGGTCTGGCCGGGGGTGGTGGCGAACGGCGTCGGGCCGGGGAGCCCGGCCTTGCCGGCGTTGTCCGGGTCGTTGGCGAAGTCGGCGTTGTGGGCCGCGCCGCCGTCGCTGATGAAGCGGAGGATGTCACCCTTCTTGGCGGTGACCTCCGCCGGCTCGAACACTCCCGAAGCGCCGCCGTTGGTGGTCTTCATGTGCACCTCGACGACGTTCCCGCTCGCCGGCGCGGCGGCCGGGGTCTGCTCGGCCGCGGGCGCGGCGGCAGGGGCTTCCGCCGTCTGCGTGCTGGCGTCGCCGCCGGCGGCTCCGTTGTCGGCGGGCTTGTCACCGCCACCGCAGGCGGCGGCGAAAGCGAGCATGCCCATCACGGGCACCTGCGCGAGGAAGTTGCGCTTCATGATCGACACTCCGTCTCCTTGGCTCTGAAATGGTGAGTCCCGGGTTTCCCCGAGCTGGACCAAATCTAATGGTTCCCCACCCGACCGCAGTCGGGAGATCGAGGAGTGCGCAAAGTAAAGACCCCCACACGATTGCGCAATCGTGTGGGGACTTTCCCGACGATCCGGAGCGAGGGCTTCCCGCCCGCTCAGAGCCCCAGCGCCGCCCGGATGGTGGCCGGGATCCGCTCCGCGGTCCAGGGCGGGGAAAAGGTGAGCTCCACGTCGACGCTCTCCACTCCCTCCACCTTTTCCACGGCGGCGCGGGCGCTGTCGAGAATGTCCCCCGCCACGGGGCACCCCGGCGAGGTGAGGGACATGGTCACCTCCACGCGCCCCCCGTCGATGCGGATGTCGTAGATCAGCCCCAGGACCACCAGGTCCAGGTTCATCTCGGGGTCCTTGACCGTACGCAGGGCCTTCTTCACTGCCGCTTCGGTAACCATCTCGGTCCACTCGGGTTGGGAGAACGGGGGATCCGTCCCGGAGTGGAGGATACCCGCGTCGGACCTGCCCTGTCAATCGTCTCCGGCCACCCTTGCCGTCGCCTGGGGAGTGCGTACCTTGTCCCGCGGAGGTACGGGGGTTGCCACGAACTTCACCTCCCTCGCGTCGGACGGACATACGCCGATGCCCCGCACAGGAAAGTACAGTCGCCCGCATCTGAAAGCATGAGTTCTGACAGGCCGATTCGCAGGATCGCCATCAACACTGGGGGGGGGGACGCTCCCGGGCTGAACGCGGTCATCCGCGCCGCCACGCTGGCGGCGCTGCACAACGGGTGGGAGGTGCTCGGGATCCGCCGTGGGTACATGGGGATCCTGGAGCGCGAGGTGGACGGCGAGCCCGGCGTGATCCCCCTCACGGCGCACGCCGTCCGCGGGATCACCCACCTTGGCGGCACCATCCTGGGGACCACCACCCGCGGGAACCCCTTCGGCCTGGAGGTCCGGCAGCCGGACGGGACCTGGGGGACGATGGACAGGTCGGGGGAGATCGTTGGCCGCTTCCGGGAGATGGAGATCGACGCGCTGGTCGCCATCGGCGGCGACGGGTCGCTGAACATCGCGCACGCGCTCCACGAGAAGGGGCTCCCGGTGATCGGGGTTCCCAAGACCATCGACAACGACCTGCGCGCGACGGACGTCACCTTCGGCTTCGCCACGGCGGTGGAGGTGGCGACGGACGCCATCGGCCGGCTGCACTCCACGGCGGAGGCGCACCAGCGGGTGATGGTGGTGCAGCTGATGGGGCGCCACACCGGGTGGATCGCGCTGGAGTCGGGTGTCGCGGGGGGAGCGGACGTGATCCTGGTCCCCGAGGTCCCCTACTCGATCGAGCTGATCGCGGAAAAGGTGCGGGAGCGCGACGCTTCGGGGCGTCGCTTCAGCATCGTGGTGGTCGCCGAGGGAGCCCGGCCGCGTGGGGGGGAGCCCAGCTACGCCGATCCCACCGGGAGGTACGGGGGAATCGCCGACCGGATCGCCGCGGAGCTGGCGGAAGCGACGGGGAAGGAGACCCGGTCGATGGTGCTCGGGCACATGCAGCGGGGCGGCTCTCCGATCGCCTCCGACCGCAACCTGGCGCTGCGCTTCGGGGCGGCGGCGGTCCGCTGCATCCAGGAGGGGGCGCTGGGGACCATGGTGGCGCTGCAGGGACAGTCGATCCGCGCGGTCCCGCTCAAGGAGGCGGTGGGGGACATCAAGCGCATCGAGCCGGACAACGACATGATCATCACGGCCCGCCAGCTGGGGATCTCGTTCGGGGACTGATCGGGGGCGGATTCCGCTCCGTGCAATCTGAGGGACGGGCTTGCGTTGTGCACTCCCCGCGGGGAGTGCACGCAGCCGGGTCCGTCCGTAAACATCAGGTCTGGCGCGGGGGTGGCGGTGCGCGCCGTCCGGCCGGGCCCATGGAACGCGGGATGCGGTAGTTTCATCAATGCGATCGGTGGGACCCGGGACTTCCCGGACGGCTCACCCGCTGGAGGCTCGCGCGCCGAGTGCCTCCCCGCCTTTTTTCCGGCTGCGCGCCGGTCGTGGACCTCCAATGGAGGAGAATGGGACTTCACTCCTGCCCAGATACGGCACGTGGCATCGCGGCGTGAGCCACACATCGCCCCGGATGGGGAAATGACGGTCGTCGGCGCACCCTCGGGGGGGGCGTCCGCGGTGGTGCACGCGTTCGCCTCGGTTCCGCTCCACGAGACGCCGGAGCAGGTGGCTGCGGCGTGCGTGGAGGCGGTGCGCGCGGTGCTGGGCGGCCCGGTGCGCCTGACCGTCGCCACGGCGCCCGTGCCGCTGGCGGTGGGGGACACCCCGGACGGGCTCGCGCCGGTGATCCGCTTTCCGGGGCCGGGCGAGGGAGGGCAGCTCTGGCTCATGGAGGAGCACGAGCACCTCCCGCGCTCGGTGCGGAGCGCGTTGACGGCGCAGCTGACGCGCATCTGGCTGCTGCAGGAGGAGCGCTCGGCGCAGGCGGCGGAGCTGGACCGGCTCCGCTTCCAGATCGCCTCGATGCAGCAGGTGGCGCGCACCCTGGCCGTGGTGCGCGGGGCGGACGAGACGGAGCGGCTGGTGCTGGACTCGGTCGGGGAGGTGTTCTTCGCCTGGTGGGCGGCGCTCTACCGGACCGAGGACGGCGAGTACATCTGCCGGGCGGTGCGGTCGCTGCGCGGGGAGTCGGTCGCCTACGCGATCCCCGCGCGGGTGGTGCGCGCGGTGGTGGCGCCCGGGGGTGGGGCGCCCGTGATCCCCCCGGAGGACGCGGAGATCCGCGACCACGTGCCGGCGGAGGTGGCGGTGATCGCCCCGCTGGACATCGGCGAGGGGCAGGCGGGGCTCCTGATCCTGGGACGCCGCATGACCGACGCGCCGTACGAGGCGCACGACATCGCGCTGCTCCGTGCGCTGGCCGACTCTTCGGCCGTGGCGCTCCGCAACGCGGACCTGCTGGACCGGCTGCGGGCCCAGGCCACCATCGATCCGCTGACGGGGTGCCACAACCGGCGCGGCTTCGACGAGCTGATCACGCTGGAGTTCGCGCGGGCGCTCCGCTACGGGAGGCCGCTCGCCCTGGTGCTGTTCGACATCGACCACTTCAAGCGGGTCAACGACGACTACGGGCACGAGGCTGGCGACCAGGCGCTGCAGCGGATCGGCCGGACCATCCGGCACGCCTTCCGCGCGACGGACACTGCGAGCCGCTACGGGGGGGAGGAGTTCGCCCTGATCTTCCCGGAAACGCCGCGGGAGGAGAGCGCACGGCTGGCGGAGCGCCTGCGGGTGCTGATCGAGTCGATGCTGCCCACCGAGGAGGTGCCGCGGGGGCTGACCGCGAGCTTCGGGGTGGCCTCCTACCCGGACGACGCCGGGAGCGTGGCGGAGCTGATCCGGGCCGCGGACCGGGCGCTGTACCGGGCCAAGACCCTGGGGCGCAACCGCGTGGAGATCGCCCAGGGGCCCGCGCCCGCCGAGCCGGCGGAGCGCGACGATTCCATCCTTTAACTCCACGAGCGACTTGGCAACCGAAGACCTTACGCCCAGGCAGCGCGCCCACCTCCGCTCCCTCGCCCATCACCTGAAGCCGATCCAGTTCATCGGCAAGGAGGGGGTGACGGACGCGACCGTCGGCGCGATCCAGGACGCCTTCAACACGCGGGAGCTCCTCAAGGTGAAGGTGCAGGAGGCCGCCCCGCTGAACGTGCGAGAGGCGGGGGCGGAGCTGGCCGGCCGGATCGAGGGGGGGCACCTGGTGCAGACCATCGGGCGGACGGCGGTGCTCTACCGGCGTCACCCGGAAAAGCCGGAGATCCGCCTCCCGGGCGATTGACCGCCCGCCTCCGGGAATCTCTGAAAACCAAGGGCCGGCATCCTCGTGTGAGGGTGCCGGCCCTTCGCCGTCGCGGGTCCCACCCGGGTCGTCAGTAGATGTAGACCCGCGTCCCCACCGGCACGTGGTCGTACATCCAGAGAATGTCTTTCTTGTGCATCCGGATGCACCCGTGGCTGGCCGCCTGGCCGATCGACGATTCGTCGTCGGTCCCGTGGAAGTAGTACCCGTCGTACATCTCCAGCTTGGCGGCGCCCAGCGTCCCCTTGTACCGCCGCTGCGGGCTTCCCCACGGGGGGATGATCAGGGTGTTGCCGCGGATCGGGACCTGCCCCTCGGGGTAGCCGGCGAGGGCGTTGGGGGACGCGTCGCTCATGTCCACGATGCGCAGCCCGTTGCGCCGGGCGATGTCCACGTAGTGCCAGTTGGGTGGAACCCAGACCGGGTCCTTTTCCTTGCTGG
>JAFAYN010000566.1 GCA_019240375.1 Gemmatimonadota bacterium | reverse complement strand
CTCCCATGCTTGTCGTATCACACCGGCGGCGTATGCGCGGGTGTTTCATTGGACAAACATTGTGCACGCGAATCTCGTGCACAAGGGATCCGTTCCCCTTTCAGGAGAGGAGGGAACGCACGAGGTCTACGCCGTTCGGCCCCAGGGCAGGTGTGGCGAGCCGTCGGCGGAGCCGCGCGGGCGCGGCGGCGAAGAGGCGGGACATGACGCCCGCCAGCTGGAGGGCGGGGAGACGGTCGCTCAGGTAGCCCCGCCAGTCGGCTTCCGGCAGGGCGAAGAAGGCGGCGAAGAAGGCCCGCGTGTCCGCGGCGTCCAGCCGCAGCAGCACCTCCATCCCGAAGCGGAAGAGCGCGTGCCGACGCCGCCGGTCGGCGGGCCAGAGCGCCGCCCACCCGGCCCGCGCCGCGCCCTCCGGGGTCCCGCCCGGCCGCCCCAGCTCCCCCGCGAGCGCATCCGCCAGCGTGGGGGCAGCCGCCAGGGTGCGGGCGAGCAGGTAGCCGGTGGCCGGGTGCACCATCCCCGCCGCCCCACCGAACCCAACCACCCGCTGCCGCGGGTCGGGGAGCGCGCCGCCCATCGGGATCCAGCACCGCTCCCGCTCCGTGTGCGCCGGGAGGACGACGCCGCGGGTGGCGAGGCGGGCGCGGAGCCGCGCTTCCAGCACCTCCAGGGGGACGGCGGGGCGCCCCACCAGCACCGTTTCCTCCACGAACACCCGGCCGTCGGGGAGGGGGAGGGCGTACAGGAAGGTGGGCGCGGGGGACGGGGGGAGGCCGGCGTCGTCCCACTCCATCAGCGTCGCGCGGCCGGGCTCCACCCCGGGGACGGGTCCCTCCACCACGGCACCGAAGGCGGTCTGGAACCCCTGAGGCGGACGGGCGGCGCGGCGGACCAGCGCGGGGCGGTGGCCGGACGCGTCGACCACCAGCCGCGCCCGGACCTCGCCGTCGGCCAGCCGCACGGTGGAGCCGGCGGGGTGGTGCTCGGCCCCGACCACGGCGCCGTCGAGCCGCCGGACTCCCGTGCGCTCGCAGCGCTCCACCAGCGACTCCGCCAGCCGGTCGCGGTCCACGCGCACGTACGCCCGGGGGAGGACGCGCCGCTCCCCGCCGCCGAGTCCGACGACGGTCTCGGGCCAGCGGTGCTCCACGAAGTCCTCCAGCCCGGCCGGCCCCAGCTCGTCGGCCCAGGCGCCGTAGCGCGCGGGCCAGCGGACCGGACCGTGCGGACCGAGCACTCCCGTCGCCACCCCCCGCTCCCCCAGGGCGGCGGCGGCGGCGAGGCCCGCGGGCCCCCTGCCGATGACCAGCACGTCGAGCATGCGGCGACCCCGTGGAGGTGTCGGTCGTGCGCGGCTTTGCACGAACCCTGTACGAACACTATATATCGCGTCTGAAGCCGGGGGCAACGCGATGGGAGCGCGATGATCGAGATCGGGAGCACGTGCCGGGAGATGGACCCGGGCCTTTTCCGCGCGCCGGGAGGGTTCGCCTGGTGGTACGCGGACCTCGTCACCCCGGAGGGGGACGGGCTCGTGCTGATCTGGTCGTACGGGCTCCCCTTCCTCCCCGGCTACGCTGACGCCGCCCGGCGGGGAGCGCCACAGCGGCCGGCGGAGCGCCCCGGCGTCAACGTGGTGGCGTACCGCCGGGGGCGGCCCGTCGTGTACCTGCTCCAGGAGTATCCCGCCGCGGAGCCCCCTACCGACGCGTCCGGCACCCAGCGCATTGGGGACTGCGTCTTCATCCGGAGCGTGCGCGACGGACGCTGCACGCTCCACGCCGAGCTGGACTGCCCCCTCCCCGGCACCTCTGGGCGGCTGACCGGGACGGTGCGGATCGAGGGTGTCGCCCGCGCCCCGGACGGCGGCTCTACTCTCGACTTTCCCCACCTGTGGACTCCCCTCACCGGCCCGGCGGAGGGCACCGCGTCGCTCCGGGTCGGCGGGCGCGAGGTGTTCCGCGCGAGCGGGCGCGCCTACCACGACCGCAACGGCGGGCGCATCCCGCTGCACGCGCTGGGGATCCGCTGCTGGATGTGGGGGCGCTTCCCCTTCGCCGGGCGCGAGGTGGTCTACTACCTCCTCTGTCCGGAGCAGGGGACGGAGCCGGAGTGCATCGGCCTGGTGGTGCACGGGGACGGGCGCACCGAGCGCGTGGACGGGCTGTCCGCGGAGCTGGGGCGGGAGCGCTGGACCTTCGGCGGGCTCCAGCGGCCGGAGTGGATCCGGCTGGCGGTCCGCGGTGAGCCCTGGCTGGAGGTGCGCCACCGGACGGTCGCCGACGTGGGGCCCTTTTACCTCCGCCTCCTGTCCGAGGGCGAGATGCGGGGCGAGCGGGCGACGGGGTGGGGAGAGCTGTGCGTCCCCGGCCGGGTGGACCTCCCGCGGCACCGTCCCTTCGTGCGGATGCGCGTCCACCGGGTCGCGGGGCCGAACTCGCCCTGGCTTCCGCTGTTCACCGGCCCGCGGCAGGGGCGCCTCATCCGCCTTCTGCGGCACGCGCTCTCGCGTGGAGGGGCCGCGTGAGCTGGGCGGCGTACTTCTTCCTCGCTCTCCCGCCGCTGGGGGTGCTCGCCGTCGCCGCCTTCAACGTGGCGGTGTGGCCGCGTGGACGTGCGGACGGGCGGATCCCCGGGCGGGTCTCGGTGCTGGTCCCGGCCCGCGACGAGGCCGTCGGCATCGAGCGCTGCGTGCGCGCCGTGCTGACCGGGACGCAGGCGCCCGACGAGGTGCTGGTGTACGACGACGGCTCGACGGACGGGACGGGGGAGATCGTCGCCCGGCTCGCGGCGGCGGACGCCCGGGTGCGGGTGATCCCCGGCGGCCCGCTCCCGGCCGGGTGGGTGGGGAAGCCGCACGCCTGCCACCGGCTCGCGGAGGAGGCCTCGGGTGACGTGCTGGTGTTCGTGGACGCGGACACCGTCGCCACCCCGGAGTGCCTGGCGCGCATCGGCTCGCTGCTGGAGGGGATGCGTGCGGACGTGGTCACCGCGGGGACGCGGCAGGTGGTGGGGAGCTTCGCCGAGCGGCTGGTAATCCCCCTGCTGCACCTCACCTACCTCGCCTGGCTCCCCCTCCCGCTGGTGTGGCGCTCGCGCGACCCGCGCTTCCTGGTGGCGAACGGGCAGCTCCTGGCCGTGCGCCGGAGCGCGTACGACGCGGCGGGCGGGTGGGCGGCGGTGCGCGCCGAGGTTGTGGACGACATGGCGTTCTGCCGCCGGGTGAAGGGGGCCGGGCGGCGCGTCGTCTTCGCGGACGGGGACCGCATGGCGACCTGCCGGATGTACGACGGGGCTCGGCCGCTCTGGGAGGGGTTCTCCAAGAACCTGTACGAGGGGATCGGCGGCCGTCCCGCGGGGCTGGCGGGGATCATCGTGCTGTACGCGCTGGTCTTCGTCCTCCCCTACGCCGCCTTCGCCCTGGCGCTGGCCGGCGCACGCGCGCTGCTCGTCCCGGCGCTGGCCGGCGTCGGCGCCAACCTGGCCCTGCGCGCGCTGCTGGCGCTGCGCTTCCGTCAGCCGCCGGAGGGTGTCCTCCTCCACCCGCTCGCCGTCCTGGCGCTGCTCGCCATCGCGGTCAACTCGTTCCGCTGGTCCCGGCGCGGCGCCATCCGCTGGCGCGACCGCGTGTACCCCGCCCGCTCGGCCCGCGTCGCCCCGTGAAGACGAGCACGCCGAGGACCCCGTGGTTCCTGGCGGTGGCGCGCCGCTACGTGCGGCGCCGGCTGGCGCGCTCGCTGGACGGGCTCCACGCCGCCGGGATCGAGCGGGCGCGCGCCGCGGCGCGGGAGGGGCCGGTGATCCTTGCCGCCAACCACGTGTCGTGGTGGGACCCCTTCCTGCTCGTCGCGCTGGACGAGGCGCTGGGGACGGAGGGGTACGCCCTGATGGACGCCGGCAACCTGCGCGGGCTCCCCTTCTTCGCGCGGCTGGGCGCCGTCCCGCTCGACCGCGCCTCCCCCGCCCGGATGCGCGCCGGGCTGCGGACCGCCGCCGCCCGGCTGGACCGCCCCGGGCGCGCGGTGTGGATGTTCCCCCAGGGACGGCTCCGACCCGCGCACCTCCGCCCGCTCGGGCTGCACCCCGGCGTGGCGCTCCTGGCGCGGCTCGCCCCCGGTGCGGTCGTGGTCCCGGCCGCCTTCCAGTACGCCTTCGCCGAGCACCCCGCCCCCGCGGCGCTGGCCTGGCTCGGCGAGCCGATTTCCCACGAGATCATCGCCGGTCCTGGCGGGGTGGAGCGCCTGGAGCGGGCGATGGAAGCGGGGCTGCGAGGGATCGACGCGGCACTTGCGGGCGACGCGCCGCCGCTCCCGGTGCTGGTCCCCTCGCGCCTCCGCCGCCCCGACGAGGGGATCGGCACGCGCCTGCTGCGCCGGTGGCGCTCGCCCGGAGAGGGGAGCGCCCGTGGCTGACGTGGTGGTGGTCGGCGCCGGGGTGGGCGGGCTCTCCGCCGCCGTCCACCTGGCCGCGCGCGGGCTGAAGGTGGAGGTGCTGGAGGCGTCCGACCGCCCCGGCGGAAAGCTGGGAATCCACGTGGTGGACGGGGTGGAGGTGGACACCGGTCCCAGCGTGCTCACCCTCCCCGACACGCTGGACCGCGCCCTCCGCGCCGCCGGAACTTCGCTCGAAGCCGAGTTGACGCTGCGCGCCCCGGAGCCGGCGTTCCGCTACCTGTACCCGGACGGGACGGCGCTGGACGTGTACCCGGACCCGGAGCGCACCCTGGCCTCCGTGGAAGGGACGCTGGGCCCGGAGGCGGCCGGGGAGCTGGCGTCCTTCCTGGCCTACGCGGGGCGGATCTGGGACGCGGCGGCGCCGCACTTCGTGTACGGCCCCACGCCGTCGCTCGGCTCGCTGGCGGGGCTCGGGCCGGGGGCGCTGGCGAGCCTGCTCCGTATCGACCCGCTGCGTCGGATGTGGGGTGCCATCCGCGGGCGGGTTCGCTCGCCGCACCTGCGCACGCTCCTGGCACGCTACGCCACCTACAACGGCTCGGACGTGCGCCGCGCCCCCGCCACGCTCAACTGCATCGCCCACGTCGAGCTGTCGCTGGGCGGCTACGGGGTGGAGGGGGGGATGTACGGGATCGCGCGGGCGCTGGAGCGCGCGGCCGAACGGCTGGGCGTCGAGTTCCGTTACGGTACACGGGTCGTCCGACTGACGGAGCGGAGCGGGGGCGGGTGGAGCGTGGACACCGCGGACGGCGGGGTCTTCCTGGCGCGCGCGGTGGTCGCCAACGCGGACGCGGCGCACGTGCTGGGGGACCTGCTCCCACGTTCCAGAGGTCGGCCTAGCACGGGTGACCGCTCCATGTCCGGGTGGACGGGGATCGTGCGGGCGCGACGTCGCACGGGGGCGGAGGCCCGGGTCGCGCACACGGTGCTCTTCCCGGAGCGATACCTGGAGGAGTTCGCGGACGTCTTCGACCGCGACCGCCCCCCCGCCGAGCCCACGGTGTACCTGTGCGCCCAGGAGGCGTGCCACGGCCGCGCCGGCTGGGCGGAGGACGAGCCGGTGTTCGTGATGGCGAACGCGCCCGCGGAGCCTGCCGGCGGCAGGCGCGACCCCGCGGTGTGGGAGGCGCTGCGGGCGACGGTGCTGCGCCGGCTGGAGCGCGCCGGCCTGTGCGCCCCCGGCGACGAGCTGGTGTGGGAGCGCACCCCCGGCGGGCTGGCGGACGCGTTCCCGGGGAGCCGCGGGAGCATCTACGGCGCTGCCTCCAACTCGCCCTTCGCCGCCTTCCGCCGTCCCGCCAACCGGATCCCCGGCGCCCGGGGCGTGTACCTGGCCTCGGGGAGCGCGCACCCGGGTGGCGGCGTTCCCCTGTGCATCCTTTCGGGGGAGGCGGCGGCGCGGGCGCTGCTGGCCGACCTCGGACTCCAGGCGGGGGGACCGTGAGCGTAGCGAGCAGGACGGCGAGGGTGGGGATGGTGGCGGCGTGCCTGCTGGGTGCGACCGGGGGGCGGAGCGCGGACCCGCCCCCGGGAGTGGACGCGTGGACCGGGCCGCTCGCCATGGAATTGCGCCTGGCGAGCACCACCCGGATGCCGTTGCTCGGGCGGCAGCGCAGCGTCACCACCAGCCTGATGCTGGTGACGGTGGAGCGGAGCGGGGGCGGGTGGACCCAGCGCCACCGGGTGTGCGACGTTCGGGTGCAGGGCTCCTCGTCCACGGTGCGGGTGCTGGTCCCGCCGGCCTTTGTGCACGCCCTCCCGGCGCGGGAGTACCCGGCCGTCCTGCGCGAAGGCGGCGACGGGGTGGGCTACACCGCCGACCTGGGGGTGGAGGCGATCGGGTACGACCCGGCGCTCAGCGGGGGGAAGCTCCCTGAGCGGATCGACGCGCCCGGGGTCCGCGACACCGACGGCGACGGCCGGCCGGGCGCCACCATCCGGCTGCGCGTCCCGGTGGCGGGGACGGCCGACCTGTACATCGTCCAGCGCTCGCACCTGGTGCTCGGCGGGCGCGAGGTGCGCCCCGGCCGCATCGAGGGCGCGGTGCGGATCCTGGCCCAGGAGCAGAGGACGCTCGGCGCGGAGCCGGGCTTCTTCGCCCGGAACCCCTCCACCGCCCCGGACCCGGCGCGCAGCGGCTTCACCCTGGTCCGCGCGCCCGGGGTCCGCGACTGCGAGGGGCTGCGGAAGACCGCCTTCGAGCTGTTCAACGGCGGCCGGCCCCCAGCTTCGCCCACGCCGCGCGGGTGAGCCCCTGGCGCACCTCCGCCAGCCCCGCCCACGGGTCACGCTTCCGCGCCGCGATCCGCTCCGGCGCGGTGCGGACGGTGAGCTTCCCCGGCGCCACCTCCGGCCCCAGCTCGTCCCACTCCAGCGGGAGCGAGACCGGCGCCCCCGGCCGCGCGCGGGTGGAGTACGGGGCCACCGCGCTCGCGCTCCACGAGTTACGCACGTAGTCGATGTAGATCTTCCCCTCGCGCTCCTCGATCGAGGCGCTGGTCAGGTAGCGCTCCGGGTCGTCGCGCACCATCGCCTCCGCCACCTTCAGCGAGAACTCCCGCACCTCCTCCCACGAGTGCCGCCGGACCAGCGGGGTGACCACGTGCAGCCCCTTCCCCCCGCTGGTCTTCACGAAGCTGGTCAGCCCCACCCCCGCCAGCAGATCGCGGATCCGCCGCGCCGCCTCCACCACCTCGTCCCAGGGGATCCCGTGCGCCGGGTCCAGGTCGTGGATCATCCGGTCCGGCCGGTCCAGCCGGTCGCGCCGCGATCCCCACACGTGCATCTCCAGCACCCCCAGCTGCACCAGCGAAAGGATGGCCGGGAGTGTGTCCGCGGTCAGGTAGGTTTCCTCCTCCCCCTCCACCGGAACCTTGACCCGCCCCAGCTCCTTCGGCGTCCCGGGGCCCGCCCGCCGCTGGAAGAAGCACTCCTTCGCCTCCCCCGCCGGGCAGCGCACCAGCGTCAGCGGTCGCCCGCGCACGTGCGGGAGCATCCGGTCCGCCACCACCACGTAGTACTCCGCCAGCTCGCGCTTGGTGATCCCCTGCTCGGGGTAGAGCACCCGGTCCGGGTGCGTCAGCCGGGTCCCCGCCACCTCGATCGTCGGGTCGTCGTGAGCCATCGTGCTCCGGGTTCGGGAAGGGGTGAGAGCCTGTCCCGGCGGGACGAGCAAGTTCCGTTCTCCGCGTCCCCTAACCAGCGGTTGCAGCGCACGCAAACCCTTGCGAAAGGCACCCCTTTCGGTGAACTTTCGGGTGAGGCCGGGGTATCATGCCACACGCGCCCCGGACCCCCTCCACAGGCCCTTCCGGAGCGCGCCGCGAGCCCACTTCCCGCCCCAGCAACCGAGTACCGAGGGTTATAGTGATGGCAGACTTCGACGTTGAGAGCTACGCGACCGTCCAGGAGCGCGTCGCGGAGTTCTACCGGGACCACGTGGACGGCTCCATCCGCACCTTCGCGGTGAGGATGGACGGACCCGAGGTGGTGTTCGAGGCCCGGGTGTACCGGACCCCGGAGGAAGCCTCCATGGGGATCTACACCTCCGGGTGGGCGCGCGCCGTCGAGGGAGGCACCCCCGCCGAGCACTCCAGCCACCTGGAGCGGTGCGAGTCGAGCGCGATCGGGCGCGCCCTCGCCAACCTGGGCTACACGGCCGGGAAGAAGCGCCCCAGCCGCTCCGAGGTGCTGAAGACGGCGCGGATGCGCGAGGAGCACGACGCGCTCCTGGTCTTCATCAAGGGGATGGGCCCGCGGATCGGCGAGGAGGCCGAGATCGAGATCGGCGGCCACGCGCGCAACCTCAGGCAGTACGTCCGGGAGAACTGGACGGCGATGAAGGAGGAGCCCACGCTGGCGCGCACGGTGGTGGAGGCGATCGAGCGGTCGACGGGGGCGCAGTTCCGCCGCGAGGCGGCGTAGCACGGGCGGGAGGCGAGGCGGAGGAGGAGCTTCCGTGATTCAGCGACAGGACGAGAGGAGAGCGAGATGAGCGAGACGAACTTCAGGGCGCTGCAGGACTTCTTCGACGTCGACGAGATCGAGTGG